>JBGSBH010000285.1:0-2617 GCA_041730635.1 Cypionkella sp. | reverse complement strand
GTTCGTCACCGCGATGACCGGGCTCAGCTTCATGGGCGGGGCGCTCGCCGTCGAGCACGGCTACGAGGAGGCGGTGCTGACGATCATCGGGGTGGCGCTGGTCTCGGTTGGGCACGTGCTCAACTTGCGCGCCTGCCGCTGCGCGCTATCTGGCGGCGATGCCTGCACCGCTGAGCCTGACCGTTAACGGCGAACCCCGCCGGACCACCGCCACCACCGTCGCCGATCTGGTCCGCGAGCTCGGCCTGGTGCCCGAAAAGGTCGCCGTCGAGCGCAACGGCGAGATCGCCCCGCGCTCGACGCTCGAACAGGTGGCCCTCGCCGATGGCGACGTGCTCGAGATCGTCCACTTCGTCGGCGGGGGGTGAAGAAACGCCCTCTCTCCTGACGGGGAGAGGGCTATTGCGTGTCCCCGACGCCATGCATACCTCGCGCAGCATGGACATGCAGACCACCGCCGGCCTCGACGATGACAGCTGGGAAGTCGCCGGGCATTGCTTCACCTCGCGCCTGATCGTCGGCACCGGCAAGTATCGCGACTTCGCGCAGAACGCCGCGGCGGTCGAGGCGAGCGGCGCCGAGATCGTCACCGTCGCGGTGCGGCGGGTCAACATCAGCGATTCCTCGCAGCCGGTGCTGATGGACTTCATCGATCCGCGAAAGGTCACTTATCTCCCCAACACCGCCGGCTGTTTCACCGCCGAGGAGGCGATCCGCACGCTGCGCCTGGCGCGCGAGGCGGGCGGCTGGGAGCTGGTCAAGCTCGAGGTGCTGGGCGAGGCGCGCACGCTCTATCCCGACATGCGCGAGACGCTGAAGGCTTGCGAGGTGCTCGCGCGCGAAGGCTTCAAGCCGATGGTCTATTGCGTCGACGATCCGATCGCGGCGCAGCAGCTCGAGCAGGCCGGCGCGGTCGCGGTGATGCCGCTGGGCGCGCCGATCGGCTCAGGGCTGGGCATCCAGAACCGGGTGACCATCCGCCTGATCGTCGAAGGAGCCAAGGTGCCGGTGCTGGTCGACGCCGGGGTCGGCACCGCGAGCGACGCGGCCGTGGCGATGGAGCTCGGCTGCACCGGCGTGCTGATGAACACCGCGATCGCCGAGGCGAAGGACCCCGTGCGCATGGCCCGCGCGATGAAGCTGGCGGTCGAGGCGGGGCGCGAAGCCTACCTCGCCGGGCGGATGGGAACGCGCAAGTACGCCGACCCGTCGAGCCCGCTGGCGGGGCTCATCTAGCGTTGCCGGAAGAGGGCTCGGCTTCGTCTCCTAGACACCGCTCGTACTGAGCGCGCCGCAGGACGCTGCGCCCACGCCGCCGTGCGCGGGCGGCCCGGGCGTCAGCGCGGCGCGCGGGTGGAGCGCAGGATGCGGCCGGCGGTGTCGGTCACCACCTCGTAGAGCGCGCCGTCGGCAGCGCGCAGGCGGCGGACCGTCTCGCCCGCGGCGTTGACGCTCTCGCCCACCACCGAGAGCCCGCCGCGCGCGAGGTCGAGCACCGCGCCCGAGCGCAACGCGCCTTGCGTGAGATCGCCCACCGTGCGCACGGCGTTGTTGGCCACCCCGCCGGTGACGTTGACCGCGTTGTCGAGCGTGCCGGTCAACTGGGTGACGATCTGCGGGTTGTTGTCGAGCGTCTGCAGCGTGCGCTCGATGATCGCGCGCACGTTGTCCAGTCGCACGATCAGCGCGGCCTGCGCCTGCACCCCCTTGATGTCGAGCTTGACCGAATCGAGCCGGGCATCGGCTCCGGCGGTCAGCTTCAGCAGATCGGCCAGCCGCGCGTCCAGCGCGACGTGCGCCTCGAGCCCCTCGACCTCGAGAGTGATCGATTCGACCGACAGGTTGGGGATGTCGAGCACCACGTCGGGCTGCTGATCGGCCGGCGCGGCGTTGAGGATCGCCACCGCCGGGCTGGCGCCGGTGACTTGCGCGCGGGGCCGGTTCTGCGCGGCGGCGGGCTGGGCAAGCAGCGCGGCGGCGGCAGCGGCGGCGGCAGCGGCCGCAAGGCTAGTCTTCATCGGCATCGTCGGCAGTCCCCCGTGGTTCGGTCGTCGGCGAAAGGAAGGGAGCGGCCACGCGCGCCGCGCCGCGCAGCGTGATCGTCAAGTTGCGGTAGCGCTCCGCCCCCGCCGGGGCCGAGCGCGCGACCTCGACCGGCGGCGCCTCCCCCGGCGAAACGCGCACCGCGAGCGAGGCCTCGCCCGCCTGGCGGACGGTCACTTCGCGCGCGCTAACGCGGGCGGTGAGCTCGATATCGGGCGGCGGGGCCGGCTCGGCGGCGACCGCCGGCTGGCCCGCGGCGAGTTGCAGAACGGCAAGTGCGAGCCCCGGCATCGGTCGGTGTAACGCGGCAGGATTCAGGGTGTTCCTCGGCCGCTAGCGTTCCTCGCGCGGGCGCTCGCCGGCCGCTTCGGCAGCGCGCCCGGGCAGGCGGCCGTGGTCTACGACGGCACGCGTGTCGTCGGCTCGGCCACCATCGCGGCGACCTCGTGAGCCCGACGACCATCGCCACGGGTGTCGGGTCGATGCCCGGCGAGGACCTCGCCGAGGCCCAGAAGCTCGTCCTCGACGAGCTCGTCGACGGCCTGCCCCCCCGGGTCGAGCTGCCGGGGCGCGG
>JBGSBH010000284.1:0-2638 GCA_041730635.1 Cypionkella sp. | reverse complement strand
ATGCGGGCCGGCGGCGGTGCCGATGATGTAGAACGTATCCTCGACGTGCGCGACCCAGTGGCGCAGCGCCTCGTTCATCGCGTCCTTCAGCGTCGCGGCGCCGCTGGTGACCGGGATCACCTCGGCGCCCAGCAGCTTCATGCGGAACACGTTGGGCTGCTGGCGAGCGACGTCGGTCGCGCCCATGAAGATCGTGCACGGCAGGCCGAAGCGTGCGCAGACGGTGGCGGTGGCGACTCCGTGCTGGCCGGCGCCGGTCTCGGCGATGATCTTCGTCTTGCCCATGCGGACCGCGAGCAGGATCTGGCCGATGCAGTTGTTGATCTTGTGCGCGCCGGTGTGGTTTAATTCGTCGCGCTTGAACCAGACCTGCGCGCCGCCCAGTGCCTCGGTCAGCCGCTCGGCGAAGTACAGCGGGCTCGGGCGGCCGACATAGTGCGCCATGAGGTCGTCGAACTGCGCCTGGAACGCCGGGTCCGCCTGCGCGGCGCGGTAGGCGGTCTCCAGTTCGAGGACCAGCGGCATCAGCGTCTCGGCGACGTAGCGCCCGCCGTAGTCGCCGAAATGCCCGCGTTCGTCGGGCATGTTGCGGAAAGAGTTGGGTGCGCTTGCCATTGTCAGCGCCTTGCCGCGCGCGCCGGGGCGAGTCTAGGCCGCGCGTGCTGCCTCGACGAACGCCCTGATCCGCCCGGGGTCCTTGGCGCCCGGCGCGGTTTCGAGCCCGCTCGAGGCATCGACCAGCGGCGCCCCGGTCACCCGGATCGCCTCGGCAACGTTATCGGGTGTCAGCCCGCCGGCAAGGCCCCAGGGGATCTGGTGGCGGAAGCCCGCCAGCAGCGACCAGTCGATGGTGAGGCCGTTGCCGCCGGGCAGCGCGCCTTTCGCCGAATCGTAGAGCACCCGGTGCGCCGCGTCCTTGAAGCGCAGCGTGTTCGTCAGCGTGTCGGCATTGCGCAGGCCCACCGCCTTCCACAGCTCGTGCGGCACAGCCTGGCGCAGCAGCCCGAGCCATTCGGGGGTCTCGCCGCCGTGGAACTGGACGACGTCGGGCTTAATCGTATCGACCGCCTGCGCGGTGGGCATCGGCTGCTGGTTGACCAGCAGCAGCACCACCTTCGTCGACTCGGGCACCCGCGCGCGCAGCCGGGCGCCCTGTTCGAGAGTGACGTGCCGGGGCGAGGGCTCGAAGTGCACGAGGCCGATGTAATCGGCGCCCGCGTCGACCGCGGCGTCGACCGCTTCGGCCGTGTTGCACCCGCAAACCTTGATCAATCGTCCGCTCATCGCCGGCGCAGATAGCGCGCGGCCCGGCGGGCGCAAGGCGCTACAGCGTGGCTTCGAGCGCCCGCGCCGCGGCGAGGGGGTCGGCGGCGCGGCTGATCGGCCGGCCGACCACCAGCACGCTCGCCCCGTCGTCCCGCGCCTGGCGCGGGGTCACCACCCGCTTCTGGTCGCCGCTGCCCGCCTCGGGCAGCCGCAGCCCGGGAACGACGAAGAACCCGTCCTTCCACTGGCTGCGCACCGCCTTCACCTCGTGACCGGAGCAGACCACCCCGTCGAGCCCGGCGGCGTGCGCCAGTTCGGCGAGCCGCAGCACCTGATCGCGCGCGCAGCCGTGCACCCCGGTGCGCGCCAGATCTCGCTCGTCGAGGCTGGTGAGCATCGTCACCGCGACGACCTTGGTGCCGTTGGCCGCGGCGGCCTTGGCGTCTTCCATCATCGCCCGCCCGCCGCTCGCGTGAACGGTGACGATCGCCGGCTCGAGCACGTGGATCGCCTGCATCGCCCCGGCGACCGTGTTGGGAATGTCGTGCAGCTTCAGATCGAGGAAGAGCGGCAGGCCGACGCGGGCGATCTCGTGCACCCCGTGATGGCCGTGGGCGCAGAAGAACTCGAGCCCGAGCTTCAGTCCGCCGACGTGCGCGTGGACCTTTTCCGCCAGCGCCTTGGCCGCGCCCAACTGCGGCAGGTCGAGCGCGAGATAGACCGGGCTCGTCACCTCAGGATTTCGTCCTTCGGCACCGGCGTGCCCGTAAGCGGCGGATCCCGGTGGTCGGTGGCTGCGAGCGGCGGGTCCGCCGGTGTCGGGTCGATCACCCCTTCGACTGGCGCGGCGGCAGACGCCGTCGCCACGGGGGCGGGGCCAGACGGGGCCGGCGCGATCGCCGCGTTGCGCGCCGCGGTCTCCAGGCTGGCGATGCGCCGCTGCAGCCGCCACTTGCTGCCCCGATGGATCAGCCACATCGGAAGGAGCCCGAGCAGGAACGAGACGACCACCACCGCCGGCAGGCGCGTGTCCCATACGATCCCGGGCCAGATGCGCACGGTGAGCGCCTTGTCCCAGTTGAGCATGGTGAACGCCACGAACACGACCAGCAGCGCGACCCAGACGATGGTGCGAACGATCTGCATTGCCTCTCTCCGCTCCCCCCGCGAACGGCTTAAGGGGGCAGGGAGCGAAAGAAAAGAGTGACCTAGCCGAACACCCGGGCGAAGATCGTCTCGACATGGGCGAAGTGATAATCGAAGTCGAACTTCGCCTCGAGCTCGGTCGGGCCAAGCGCGGCGGTGACCTCGGGGTCGGCCTTCAGCAGATCGAGCAGCGACAGCGCGCCGTCGCTCTCCCACACGCGCATCG
>JBGSBH010000283.1:0-2734 GCA_041730635.1 Cypionkella sp. | reverse complement strand
CTCGGGCACCTCGGCCTTGACGATCAGGTGCAGACCTTTGCCCGAGGGCGAAAGCTCGGCGTAACCGGTGAACGCTTCGGCAATCTTTCGGTGCCTATCGCGATCTTCATCGGTAAGAAGCGGATCGTACGTATAAATCTGCCGTGCTTGCCCCCGGAGTGCGACCCGAAGGGAGGTTCGTTAGCTTTATCGACGCGCGCGCTTAACGCCCCGCGTTCTGGCGACCGTCTAACCAGATAGGGCCGCGCTTACAACCGGCTGCAAGCGAATTGTAAAAACACGACAGCGGGCCCAGGTGCCGCCGCGCTTGCTCGCCGCAGGATTTACGCTAACGACGCGGCGGGTTGACGCCCGGGCGGTTAGCTCAGTTGGTAGAGCATCTCGTTTACACCGAGAGGGTCGGCGGTTCGAGCCCGTCACCGCCCACCAGAGCCAATGCGCAGCGCTACCCGCCGATGGCTTCGTCGACCAGCGCCCGCGCCGCGGGGCTCAGCCAGTCGAACCCGCCGACAATCCGCGCGACCTCGCGCCCGGACGCGTCGTACAGCACCGTGGTCGGCAAGACCCCTTCGCCTCCCAGCGCGGCGGGCAGCCGGTTGCCGGGGTCGAGCCAGGGTTCGAGCCGGGCGAACTGCGCCTTGGCGAAGAACGGGCTGACTTTCTCCGCCCCTTGCAGATCCTGGCTCGCCGCGATCACCTGGAGCTTGCCCCGGTACTCATCCGCCAATTCGTCGAGCAGCGGCATCTCCTCGACGCACGGCGCGCACCAGGTGGCCCACAAGTTGAGCAGCACCGGCTTGCCCGCGAGTTCGGCGCTGTCGAGTCGCTTGCCGCCGGGGTGAGCGAGGGTGAACGCCGGCAATGGCGTGCCCGCCTGGCTGCGATCGATCTCCCCGGTGAGGGTGCCGGCGGGCTGTTCTTGCCGGGCCGCGGGCGGTTCCCTATCGCAGCCCCCGACAAGCGCAGCCGAAAGCACCAGCGTGAGCGACAGCCTGAGCGACAATGACGGCAAGCGGGCGAACTCCATGTGGGGCGGGCGCTTCGCCGAGGGGCCTAGCGCGATCATGCGCGAAATCAACGCCTCGATCCCGTTCGACAAGGCGCTCTGGCGGCAGGACATCGCCGCCTCGAAAGCGCACGTCGCGATGCTCGGCGCGCAAGGGATCGTCTCGCCCGAGGATGCTTCGGCGATCGCCGAGGGCCTCGAACGCATCGCCGCCGAATACGAGGCGCACGGCGTGCCCGAGGACTGGGCGCTCGAAGACATCCACATGGTCACCGAAAGCCGGCTTGCCGAGCTGATCGGCCCCGTGGCAGGGCGGCTCCACACGGCGCGCAGTCGCAACGATCAGGTGGCGACCGATTTCCGGCTGTGGGTGCGCGATGCCTGCGACCAGATGGACGCCGGCCTCGCCGCGCTACAGCGCGCGCTCGTCGAACGCGCGGGCGAGCATGCCGACAGCATCATGCCGGGCTTCACCCACCTGCAGACCGCACAGCCGGTGACGCTCGGGCATCACCTGCTCGCATACTACGAGATGCTCCGGCGCGCCCGGGCGCGCGGTGCCGGCGCCCGCGCGCGGCTCAACGAATGCCCGCTCGGCAGCGCCGCGCTCGCCGGGACCGGCTTTCCGATCGACCGCGAGGCGACTGCCGCCGCGCTCGGCTTCGACCGGCCGACCGCCAACAGCCTCGATGCCGTCAGCGATCGCGACTTCGCGCTCGACTACCTGCAGGCCGCCGCCCAGTGCGCGCTGCATCTCAGCCGACTCGCCGAGGAGCTGGTCCTGTGGGCCAGCCAGCCGTTCGGCTTCGTCCGCCTGCCCGATGCGCTTTCCACCGGCAGCTCGATCATGCCGCAGAAAAAGAACCCCGACGCGGCCGAGCTGGTGCGCGGCCATACCGGGCGGATCGTCGGCTGCCTCACCAGCCTGATGGTGACGATGAAGGGGCTGCCGCTGGCATATTCGAAGGACATGCAGGACGATAAGCCCCCGGTATTCGAGGCGCACGGCCTGCTCGCCTTGAGCATCGCCGCGATGACCGGGATGATCGCAGGCAGCGAGTTCCGCGCCCAGCGAATGCGCGAGGCGGCCGAGCTTGGCTATGCCACCGCGACCGATCTCGCCGACTGGCTGGTGCGCGAGGCCGACATGCCCTTCCGCGCGGCGCACCATGTCACCGGGGCAGCGGTCAAGCTGGCGGAGCAGCGCGGGGTTGCGCTCGACGCGCTTCCTTTGGCCGACCTTCGAGCGCTCGCTCCGCAGATCGACGATCGGGTGTTCGCCGCACTGTCGGTCGAAAGCTCGGTCGCGGCGCGCGCCAGCTATGGCGGAACCGCGCCGCAGCGGGTAAGCGAGCAGGTCGCTGCGGCGCGCCGCGCGCTGGGCATGGAGTGACCATGAAACGCCTGATCGCATTGGGGATCACCCTGCTCACCGCGTCGTGCGGGCAGAAGGCAGCGCTCGAGCCGGCGGCGGGCCAGGTGCTGCCGCCCGCGCCCTACGGCGCCAGGGCGCAGCCCGATGCCGAAGCCTTGCTCCAGCCCGATCCGAAGGCCGCTCCCGAGCGCTCGGTCGAGCTGCGCAAACGCTCCGAGGAGCGCGAGGACGACCCGTTCGACCTGCCCCCCGAATAACCTGCGGCCATAGCCGGCCAAGCAAGGCTTGCTCGACTCGCGGTCGCCGCCGCGGCTAACGCGCGGCGGTACCCGGTGTCGCCGCGCCGGACGCGC
>JBGSBH010000282.1:0-2785 GCA_041730635.1 Cypionkella sp. | reverse complement strand
GCCGCCGGCGCCGACGGGCCACGCGGCTCGCCCAGCCGGGCGAGCGGGCGCTCGCCTTCGAGATACTGGCCCGGCCCGGGCGCCTGGTAACCGAAATCGACCGCGTTCCACTGGGCGAGCTGCTGCTGGCTGGCGCGGGTTTCGAGCTCGGTCTCGAGCAGCACTTTCTCCCGCTGCAGCGCGAGGATCTGCCGCTCGGCGAGGCGCACCTGGCTGCGCACCGAGTTGACCTTGAAGGTCAGCGCGGCGAACAGCGCGACGCACAGCGCGAGGATCGCCGCCCAGCCGAGCTGGCGCAGTCGGCTGCCGCCGAGCGTGGCGTGCGCGCGGGTCATGCCGCTCTCCGCGCCGGCGCCGCGCCGCGCACCGCATGCCGCAGGGTCGCCGACCGCGCCCGGGGGTTGCGGGCGATCTCCGCCTCGGAGGGGCGGACCGCTTTCGAGACACGGACGAACGCGGGCGGGCGGGCATCGGCCGCGGGGAGATGGCGCGAGCCGGCCGCGGAAGCGGAGGCTTCGCGCAGGAAGCGCTTGACGATCCGGTCCTCGAGACTGTGGAAGCTCACCACCGCCAGCCGCCCCCCTTCGCGCAGCAGGACCTCGGCGCCCGCGAGCCCCGCCTCGAGCTCGGCAAGCTCGGCGTTCACGTGGATGCGCACCGCCTGGAACGTCCGCGTTGCCGGGTCCTTCGGTGCCCCCGCGCGATAGCCGAGCGCCTTGCGCACCACCCGCGCCAGATCGCCGGTAGTGGCCAGCGGCCGCGCGGCGACGATCGCGCGGGCGACGCGCCGGCTCTGGCGCTCTTCGCCGTAGGTGTAGAGCACATCGGCGATCGCGCTCTCCTCGGCGCTGTTCAGGAATTCGGCGGCGCTCGGGCCTTCACGGCTCATCCGCATGTCGAGCGGACCTTCGGCCGAAAACGCGAAACCGCGCTCGGCCCGGTCGAGCTGCATCGATGACACGCCGATATCCATCACGATCCCGTCGACCCGCGCGAGCCCCGACTCGCCGAGCGCGTTAACCATCTCGGAGAAGCGGCGCGGATGAAGAACCAGGCGGGGCGGGTTTTCCGCAGTTTCCGGCCACCGGCGCCCGGCGGCGATCGCGTCGGGATCGCGATCGAAGGCGTGGACCACCGCGCCGGCATCGAGCAGCGCGCGGGTGTAGCCCCCGGCCCCGAAGGTCGCGTCGATCACGACGTCGCCGGGCGCGGGCGCCAGCGCGGCGATCACCTCGTCGAGCAAGACGGGGATGTGAGGCGGAACCGCGCTGCCCTGCATCGGCCCGGGGGTCACTTCGCCTTCCCCTCGTCGAGGAACTGGGCGCAGGCGGCCTTCGCCGCCGCCCACGCGTCGTCCATCTTCATCAGCTCGCTGGGGCTCCAGACGGTGAAGCTGCGCCCGCCGCCCTGGAAGAAAAGCGCCCCGTCGATGTTGGCGAGCTGGCGCAGGTGGTCGGGCAGCACGAAGCGGCCCGAATCGTCGAACGGCACCTGCGCGAATCCGAACAGCTGCTGCGCGCGCGTATCGCGGTCGAACTCGGGGCCGGCGCGGTCTTCCTCGCGGTCGAGCTGCTGCTCGAGCTCGCTCATCCGCGACAGGCCGAAGCCCACCAGGCACGTGAACCGCGCGTGCTTGTCGAGGCACAGGATCCTGCCGTCGCTCGACGCCTTGACCGCGTTGCGGAACAGCGGCGGCAACACGAACCGGCCTTTCTCGCCGATCGGCGAGAAGGCTTGTCCGCTAAACCCGCTGAAAGCCGCCGCCGCCATCCGTCCCCATTCCTCGGCCCGTGGGCCTTCCCCCTCGAACACGCCTCCCCCGCCGCCGCCCGCGCGAGCGCGGGCGCGAGGCGACGCCCGCGTAAGTCGCGCCGGGAAACGAATTGTCCGATGGACCAGCGTATTAACTTTTCATTGGGCGGGAGGGAAGGGAAAAGTGCGGGAATTTGCGGGAAGACGCGGTTAATCATTCGGTTTCGTGTGGATAAGCGCCGGCGGGCCGGTACTGCGGCACCGGCCGACGTCACGAAATCGTCCTGATCTCAATGAGTTAGGAAAGCCCTCTGGCGCGCCCGCGAAATCCCCGCTCGCTAGCGGCCGAGCGCTGCGGCGACCAATGCCGACAGCGCGGCCGCCCCGCCTTCGCGCTCCCCTTCGAGCAGCGCTGCATCGGAGACGATCGTCGCGCTTCCCCGCCCGATCGCGCAGCGGGCGACGATCGACTCGGCTTCGAGCCGGCAGCGCGCGCCCGCGGCGTGACCCACGAGGCGCCACGACCCGGCAAGCCGAACCGGCACCGGCTGCCCGCCGAAAGCTACCGTCCGCTCCCGGTCGGGCTGGTCGGGATCGACCATCAGTTCCAGCCCCCAGCGCCGCAGGATCGGCGACAGCAGCGCGACATCCTGCGGGCGGCGCTTGTCGCCAAGCCCGAAGCGCGAATGTTCGGTCAGCAGCGGGTCGGCGAACAGCAGCAGCCGGCCGCCGCCGCGCACCCAGTCGTCGAGCGCGACGTTCTCCGCCGGCGCCAGCGGGCGCGGCTGCGCCATCAGCAGGCGGTCGAGACGGCCGAGCGTGGGATCGTCGAGCGTATCGAGCGGCGTCAGCTCGAAGTCGCTTTCGAGCGCGCCGCGGGCCCAGTGCGCCCCGCCGCCGTCGCCCAGCGCTTCGGCAATGCTCTCGCTTTCGCCCCAGTAGATCGGCAGCGAGGTGAACAGTCCCAGCTCGCGACGGTCGCGCGGCGCCTCCTCCCCGGGCAATGCGACCACCGCGATCCCCGCTGCGAGCG
>JBGSBH010000281.1:0-2803 GCA_041730635.1 Cypionkella sp. | reverse complement strand
GAAGAGTATAAGCTCGTTACCGTTAGCGTCTGATATCTTGGCTGTGGTGCCGCCGATTACTACGCCGCCTGTACCCTTACCTGAGAGATCTGGAAGGCCACCCGCTGCGCGCCGTTGAAGAAGCCGAGCATCGCAAACAGCGCGAGCGTGACCGCGATCAACGCAGTGCCGCCGAGGAACCAGCCGGCCAGCGCCAGCCCGAGGATCGCCAGCCGCATCATCGACCCGACCCGCACCGAATAGGGCAGGATATGGCTGCGGTGCTCGATCCGCGCGCCCGACAGTATCGGCGAGATCGTCGCCCCGGCCTGCAGCAGCGCGGTGCCGAGCCCGACCGCCGCGGGGCTGCCGGTGATCGACAGCAGATAGGCGGGGATGATCGTCGGCGCGTAGATCAGCCGGAAGCCCGTCATCCCCAGCACGCCGTGGATGAAGCTTGCCGTGTAGTTCCGCCGGAGGTTGGCCTCGACGAACCGGTCGTGCGCGGCAAACGCGTCGCCGATCGGCGCGTCGGCCCCGCCGGCGCGGGCGGGGCCGAGAGCGCCCGCGTCGTCGCGCGGGGCGGTCAGTAGCCGGCCAGCGCGGCGAAGCGGTTCTTGAGGTAGCTGGTCGAGCCCCAGCTTGCCTCGAGCACCCGGGCGCGCTTCAGGTAGAACCCGACATCGTATTCGTCGGTCATCCCGATGCCGCCGTGAAGCTGGATGCCCTCGCGGCTGATCGTGTGCAGCGCGCGGTTCGCCTCGGCCTTGGCGACCGCCGCGGCGCGCGGAATGCCGAACCCGCTGTCGAGCGCCTCGAGCCCGCCTTCGACCGCGCTGCGCATCATCGCGAGATCGCCGAACAGGTCGGCCATCCGGTGCTGCAGCGCCTGGAATGAGGCGAGCACCTGGTTGAACTGCACGCGCTGCTTCAGGTAGTCGAGGGTCACGTCGAACACCTGCTGCGCCATGCCGAGCATCTCGGCAGCGGTGAGGATACGCGCGCGGTCGAGCACCTGGTCGACGAGGTCATCCTTGCCGCTCGCCAGCTTGTCCGCCGCCGCGCCGCTAAACGTGATTTCCGCATGGCTGCGCTGGTCGGCAAGCTTGCGATCGCTGAGCGTAACCCCGTCACCCTTCTCGACCAGGTAGAGCCCGTCGGCCGCCGCCACCACGAACAGCGATGCGCCGTGCGCTTCGTGGACGAACGCCTTGGTGCCCGAGAGCTTGCCGCCGTCGACCGAGGCGGTGAACCGGCCGTCGTGGCGTGGGCCTTCGTCGAATGCCAGCGTGCCGACGACTTCGCCGCTCGCCAGCCGGGGGAGCCACTTGGCCTTCTGCTCCTCGCTCCCGCCGAGCACGATCGCGCTCGCCGCCAGCGTGGTGGCGACCAGCGGGCTCGCGGTGAGCGTCTTGCCGAGTTCCTCGATCACCAGCCCGGCGCTCATCCAGCCGAAGTCGCTACCGCCGTGCGCCTCGGGGATGACGATCCCGGCCCAGCCCATCTCGGCCATCGTCGCCCAGGCATCGGGCGCGTAGCCTTCGGCCGGCTGCTCGGCGCGAACTTTCCGCCAGGCAGTGACCGGACTTTCGTTGCTGACCCAGGTGCGCGCCATGTCGCGCAGCATTTCCTGCTCTTCGTTCAAGATCGCCATGTCGCGCGCCCCCTTACTGATGGTCCAACATGCCGAGCACGCGCTTGGCGATGATGTTGTTCTGGATTTCGGTCGAGCCGCCGTAGATCGTGGTCGCCTTGCCGAACAGCCAGGCACGCGTGCCCGCGAGCTCGCTTTCGGAGAAGCCTTCGCCCTCCCAGCCGAGGCCCTGGAGGCCCATGATCTCGATCAGCAGCTCCTGCCGCTCCTGGCCGAGCTTGGTGCCGAGCTTCTTCAGGACCGAGCTGATCTCTGAAACCCCACCTTGCGCCTTGCTCTCCTCGACCGCGCGCCGCGCGGTGAGGAGGAAGCTCTGCCAGCGGATTTCGAAGTCGGCGATCTTGTCGCGCAGGACCTTGTCGGCGATCGCTCCGCTCGCGTCGGTCTCGACGTATTTCTTGGCGACTTCGGACAGCGCGGAGCCCATCAGCCGCGCCATGCTGCCGCCGCCCGACAGGTTCGTGCGCTCGTGCTGGAGCAGGCGCTTGCCGATCGTCCACCCCTGGCCCTCGCGGCCGACGAGGTTCTCCTTGGGCACCTTCACGTCGGTGAAGAAGGTCTCGCAGAACGGGCTCATGCCGCTGATCATCTGGATCGGGCGGACTTCGACCCCCGGCGCCTTCATGTCGATCAGCATGAACGAGATGCCGTTGTGCTTGTCGCTCTTGTCGGTGCGGACGATGGCGAAGCACTTGTCGGCCCACTGGTCGCCGCTGGTCCAGGTTTTCTGCCCGTTGACGAGGTAGTGATCGCCCTTGTCCTCGGCAAAAGTCTGCAGGTTGGCGAGGTCGGAGCCGGCGTTACTGGTAGCCGGGATCGGCATAGGTATCGATCCAGGACTGGTAGGGATTGCCCTCCACCCGGCGGTTCGGGTCGGCCAGGATGCGCAGCGCCACCTCGCCGTAGCCGACCGTGCAGGGGGCCAGCGCCACTTCCAGGTCGAGGATATCGCCCGCCAGGCCGCGGTCGATGACGTAGCGGGTATAGCTGACCGTCTCGGCGGATTCCGGCGTGGCGCGGACCTCGGCCTCGGGGATGCCCCAGCCTTCGCAATACTTCAGGTGCATCAGCGTCTCGGACAGGATGGCGGCGATCGAGGCCGTCTTGTCGCGCATCGCCTCTATGCTTTCGGCCTTGAACACCGCCAGCGCCTTGGCCCGGGCGAAATGG
>JBGSBH010000280.1:0-2835 GCA_041730635.1 Cypionkella sp. | reverse complement strand
GACTCGATCAATCGCGCTTCACCACGCTGATTCGGCCGTCGCTTTCGACGCGCGCGGACTTGACGGCTTCCGGTCCCTCTAGCCCCTCCATCCGCAGATGAGCCATCAATTCGGCGTGGGTCAGATATTCCCGGCGCATGTTCCGCCGCAGCACCTGCCCGTCGCGGATCACCTCGATCGCATCGGCCGACACCAACCGTTCGATCGCAGGATAGCGATAACTGAGCCGATTGACGGCCCAATTCCATCCCATCAGAACGAAGATCATGATCACGCCGTCCGCGATCGAGGTGTAATCCCCCAGCGAATGCGCCGCTGCTTCGGCAATCAGCAAGACGAACACGAGGTCCATCGTTGCGATCCGCCCCCCGTCCGCCGTGGCATCAACCGCACTAGGGTAAGGAGGCCGAAATAGAGCAGCGTTCCCCGCGTGGCCAGCTCCAGCACGGCTGCATCCGGGGCCAGCACCTCGAACCAATCGGGAGGGACCAAAGCGGGCATGGGAACCTTCGATTAGCAAGCCAGGAAAGAGGGACAAGCGGTTCGACGTCTTGCGGCGTCGGGGCGCCAAGTCACGCTGTCTCGCCAAGCCCGGGGGAGGCACTCGTCGCCGAATTCGCTGCGCTCACCACCGCGCGCACGCTTGCGGTGGCGATGTCCTCGTCGATGCCGCAGCCCCACACGAAGCGGCCATCGGGCAGCGCGCACTGGACGTAGGCCGCAGCGCGCGCGTCGGAACCGGTCGCAAGCGCGTGCTCGGAGTAGTCGGCGACTTCCATGCGGATCCCGAACGCGTCCTCCAGCGTGGCGACGACCGAGGAGATCAGTCCGTTGCCGCGCCCACTGACGCGCTGCGCCCGGCCGTCGACCGCGATCGTGCCGGCGAACACGCGGGTGCCGTCGGCGGCGCGGATTTCCTCGTAATCGACCAGCTGGAAATGCTCGTTGGCGCCGAGGCGATAGGTTTCGCGGAAACTCCGCCAGATGTCGGCGGCGTTCAATTCGCGGCCGAGCGCGTCGGCCATCCGCTGGACCGCGCGCGAGAAGTCCGCCTGCATCGCCTTAGGCAGCCTGAGGCCCTGGTCCTGCTCGAGCACCCAGGCGAAGCCGCCCTTGCCCGACTGCGAGTTCACCCGGATCACCGCCTCGTAGCTGCGCCCCAGGTCCGCCGGGTCGATCGGCAGGTAGGGGACCCGCCAGCGCTCGTCGTTCTGCCGGGCGTGCGCTTCGAAGCCTTTCTTGATCGCGTCCTGGTGGCTGCCGGAAAACGCGGTGAACACCAGCTCGCCGCCGTAGGGGTGACGCTGGTGGACCGGGATCTGGTTGCAATACTCGACGGTCTCGATGATCCGGTCGATGTCGGAGAAATCGAGCCCGGGATCAATGCCTTGGGTGTACATATTGAGAGCGACTGTCACCAGGCAACAGTTGCCGGTGCGCTCGCCGTTGCCGAACAGGCACCCTTCGACCCGGTCGGCGCCCGCCATCAGCCCGAGCTCGGCCGCGGCAACCCCGGTGCCGCGGTCGTTGTGGGTGTGCAGGCTGATCACCGCGCTCTCGCGGTTCGGCAGGTTGCGGCAGAAATATTCGATCTGGTCGGCGTAGACGTTGGGCGTCGCCGCCTCGACCGTCGCCGGCAGGTTGAGGATGATCGGCCGCTCGGGCGTCGGATTCAGCACTTTCATCACCGCCTCGCAAACCTCGATACTGAAATCGAGCTCGGCGGTGGAGAAGGTCTCGGGGCTGTACTGGAAATGCCACTCGGTATCGGGCCGCCTCGCCGCCTCGTCGCGCATCACCTTCGCGCCGGCGACCGCGATCGCCTTCACTTCCTCGCGGCTCATGCGGAAGACGATCTCGCGCCACGCCGGGCTGACGGCGTTGTAGAGGTGGACGATCGCCGCCCGCGCGCCGCCGAGGCTGTCGAACGAGGTGCGGATCAGGTCCGCGCGGCTTTGCGTCAGCACCTGCACCGAGACGTCGTCGGGGATGCGGCCCGAGCGCACGAGGCCCTGGATGAACTCGAACTCGGTCGCCCCCGCGCTCGGGAAGCCGATCTCGATCTCCTTGACCCCGATCTTCACCAGCAGATCGAAGAAGCGGTTCTTCTTCACCGCGTCCATCGGGTCGACGATTGCCTGGTTCCCGTCGCGCAGGTCGGTCGAGAGCCAGCGGGGCGGCGCGGTGATGGTGCGGCTGGGCCACTGCCGGTCGGGCAGATCTATCGGCGGGAAGGCGGCGTACTTGACGCTCGGATCGCGGAGCATGGGCATCGGTGGACTCGCGAGGCGGGTTTGCGGCGGAGGGGGGTGGCCGTCCCTTGGGCGCCCGAGCGCGCCCGTTCGGCCGCGCGTCAGCTCACGCCCAAGGGCGGGTAAGTCGAAGCAATCCCAGCGCGTCGCGGCTCATGCCGTGCTGCATGCGCGAACGCGGCAGCGGGCGCAAATGTTACCTCTGAAACCAATTACCCTTCGTCATTCCCGCAAAGGCGGGGATCCATCTCCGACGCGAGCATCGGGCGCACCCGCTGGGGCTGGATCCCCGCGTTGTGGCTTCGCCACGCCTTCGGCCCCGCGGAGATGACGATTGGAGGCGGAGAGGAGAGCGCGAAGGGTTAGCCGCAGCGCGCC
The DNA here is from genome assembly GCA_041730635.1 of Cypionkella sp. GTDB lineage: Bacteria > Pseudomonadota > Alphaproteobacteria > Sphingomonadales > Sphingomonadaceae > Tsuneonella. The sequence continues at coordinate 205 of JBGSBH010000280.1, read as the reverse complement.
GAGCGGACCACGTTCGCCTTGTCGAGCACGACGTTGAGCCGGTCGGGGCGGTAATCCATCGTCACCGCGCTGTCGGGGGTGAGCCAGCGGATCGCCTTGGCGCCGGTCTCCCGCGCGACCGCCGCGCGCATTGCCGCATCGGCCGGGTGGCCGACATGGGCGCGCACCTTGGCCGCCCCGCAGGGGTCGGCCGGCGCCCCCGCCG
>JBGSBH010000279.1:0-2882 GCA_041730635.1 Cypionkella sp. | reverse complement strand
CTTCCATGTTGAGCAGCTTCTCGCGCTCGCCCTCCATCATCTTGTCCACCGGCACCCCGGTCCACTTGCTGACGACCGCAGCGATGTCGTCCTCGGTCACCTCCTCGCGCAGCAGGGCGTTCTCGGCCGGGGTCTCGACCTCGGCGAGACGCCGCTCGAGCTCGGGAATTCGGCCGTATTGAAGCTCGCCGGCTTTCGCCAGGTCTCCCTCGCGCTGCGCGCGCTCGAGCTCGACACGCGCGGCATCGAGCTCCTCCTTCACCTTGCCTTCGGCAGCGATCTTGTCGCGCTCGTTCTGCCAGCGGGTGGTGAGCTCGGCCGATTGCTGCTCCAGATTGGCCAGCTCCTCGCGCAGCGCCGCGAGACGGTCCTTCGATGCGGCGTCGGTCTCCTTGCTGAGCGCCATCTCTTCGATCTTGAGCTGGACGATCCGCCGGTCGAGGTTCTCGATCTCCTCTGGCTTGCTCTCGACTTCCATGCGCAGGCGGCTGGCCGCCTCGTCCATCAGGTCGATCGCCTTGTCGGGAAGGAAGCGGTCGGAGATGTAGCGGTTGCTGAGCGTCGCCGCGGCCACGATCGCACCGTCGGTGATGCGCACCCCGTGATGGAGCTCGTAGCGGTCTTTCAAGCCGCGCAGGATGCTGATGGTGTCCTCAACCGTTGGCTCGCCGACGAACACCGGCTGGAAACGGCGCTGGAGCGCGGCGTCCTTCTCGACATACTTCTGGTACTCGTCGAGCGTGGTTGCGCCGATGCAATGCAGCTCGCCGCGGGCAAGCGCGGGCTTAAGGAGGTTGCCGGCGTCCATCGCGCCTTCGCTTTTCCCCGCGCCGATCAGAGTGTGCATCTCGTCGATGAACAGGATGATGTCGCCCTCGGCGCTCTTGACCTCGTCGAGCACCGCCTTGAGCCGTTCCTCGAACTCGCCGCGATACTTCGCGCCCGCGATCAGTGCGCCCATGTCGAGCGCCATCAGCTTCCTGTCCTTGAGGCTGTCGGGGACGTCGCCGTTCGCGATACGCAACGCCAGGCCTTCGGCGATGGCGGTCTTGCCGACGCCGGGCTCGCCGATGAGCACCGGGTTGTTCTTGGTTCGCCGGGCGAGGATCTGCACGGTGCGGCGGATTTCCTCATCGCGGCCTATCACCGGATCGAGCTTGCCGGACTTGGCCGCTTCGGTGAGATCGCGCGCGTATTTCGACAGCGCGTCGTAGCTCTCCTCAGCGCTTGCCGAATGGGCCTGACGCCCTCCGCGCAGCTCGGTAATCGCAGCCTCGAGCGCCTGCGCGGTCACCCCGGCGGCCTTCAGCGCTTGGCCCGCCGCGGTGGTCGTCGCCAGCGTCAGCGCGAGCAGCATCCGCTCCACCGTAACGTAGCTGTCGCCGCTCTTGGTCGCTGCCTGCTCGGCCTGGTCGAGCACGCGCACGCTATCGTTATCGAGGCCGGGGGTCGCCTGTGCGCCGCTGCCGCTCACCGCTGCGATCTTGCCGAGCGCCGCATCGACCCCCTGCAACGCAACCGCCGGGTTGCCGCCTGCGCGAGTGATCAGGCCAGCGGCCATGCCCTCGCTGTCCTCCAGCAACGCCTTGGCGAGGTGCTCGGGCGTGATCCGCTGATGGTTCATGCGGATCGCCACGGTCTGCGCGGCCTGGATGAAACCCTTCGCGCGGTCGGTGAACTTTTCGAGATTCATCGGTGTATCAGTCTCCTGTCACACCGGAAAATAGTGTTGCACCGGGGTCACACAAGGGGCGGTCAGCGTGACGATTGCCAACGGCGGACGAATTCTTCGAGCAGCCGCACGCCGTAACCGGTCATTCCCGGGGGAACGGTCGGCAGTCCGGTGGTCTCCATCGTGCCGGCCATGTCGATGTGCGCCCAGGGCACCGCAGGATCGACGAACGAGCCGATGAATGCCGCACCAAGGCTCGCTCCCGGGCCGCCGCCTTCGACGACATTGCGCAAGTCGGCGACGGTTGATTTGAGGTCATCGTAATGGTTGGGGTGCAAAGGCAACCGCCAGACAGTTTCGCCGCTCGCCTCTCCGGCAGCGAGCAACGCGGCGCCGAGCGCTTCGTCGCGGGCGAACAGACCGGCGTACTCGTCTCCCAGCGCGCCCACCACCGCACCGGTGAGGGTGGCGATATCGACCAGCGCTGCAGGCGCGCGGGTTTTGACGACGTATTGCACGGCGTCGGCGAGGACGAGCCGCCCTTCGGCATCGGTATTGAGCACCTCGATCGTCTTGCCGCCCATCGTGCGCACGACATCGCCGGGCCGCTGGGCGTTGGGCCCCGGCATGTTCTCGGCAAGCGCCGCGACCGCCACCACGTGGACCGGTGCCCGTGTGCGGGCGAGCGCGAGCGCCGTGCCGACCACCGCCGCGGCGCCCGACATGTCCGCCTTCATATCGCTCATCCCGGTGCCCGGTTTGAGGGAGATGCCGCCCGAATCGAACGTGATGCCCTTGCCGACGAGCGCCACCGGGGCCGCGTTCGATCCGGGCCCTTTGTAGGTCACCAGCAGCAGGCGGGATCCGCGCGGGCTGCCCTGCCCGACCGCCAGCAGCGCGCCCATGTTCGCGCGCGCCTGCGCAGCTTCGTCCAGCACCTCGATGGACACCCCGGGCAAGCCGGCGACCGCCGCGCGGGTACGCTCGACGAAGCTCTCCGGGTAAACGACGTTGGCCGGTTCGTTGGCAAGGTCGCGCGCGAAGCGGGTACCCTCCGCGATCCCCGCGTGACGGCCTCGCCAGACCGCGCGGGCGGCGTCAGATGACGAATATTTGAACCATCAGCAATTGCAAAGTTAGGATGCCCAACAGATCCAATACCAGAGAAGAGCTTCCATTGACGTGCCGTCGCATTGTTGTGACTGATCGT
>JBGSBH010000278.1:0-2900 GCA_041730635.1 Cypionkella sp. | reverse complement strand
GCGCAACTCGCTCCAGTGCGGCTCGATCGAGCACAAGATGGGCATCCACGGCAACTCGACCTGCGTGATGAATTACGACGGCGCGAAAGGCTGGCTGGTCGGCGAGGAGATGAAAGGCCTCGCCGCGATGTTCGTGATGATGAACGCGGCACGCCTCGGCGTGGGCATCCAGGGCCTGGCGCAGGCGGAAGTGGCCTACCAGAACGCGGCCGCTTACGCGCGCGACCGGCGGCAGGGGCGGGCGCTCACCGGCCCCGCCGAGCCCGGCGAGCGGGCCGACACGATCCTCGTCCACCCCGACGTGCGGCGGATGCTGATGGACGCCAAGGCGTTCACCGAGGGGATGCGCGCGCTGTACCTGTTCGCCGCGCTGCAAGTCGACCTGTCGCACAAGGCGCAAGACGCCGAGGAGCGCGCGGCGGCCGACGACCTGCTCGGGCTGCTGACCCCCGTCATCAAGGGCTACGGCACCGACAAGGGGTTTGAGACCGCGGTCAACATGCAACAGGTGTTCGGTGGGCACGGCTATATCGCCGAATGGGGGATGGAGCAGTTCGTGCGCGATGCGCGGATCGCGCAGATCTACGAAGGCACCAACGGGGTGCAGGCGATGGACCTGTGCGGCCGCAAGCTCGCCAGCAAGGGCGGGGCGGCGATCCAGGCGTTCTTCGCCGCGGTCGACGCCGAAGCCGCCGCGGCCGAAGGCGAACTCGAGCCGCTGGGCAAGGCGCTGACCAAGGCTGTCGGCGAGCAGAAAGCCGCGACGATGTGGTTCATGCAGAACGCGATGGCCAACCCCAACAACCTCGGCGCCGGCGCGCATCACTATATGACCATCATGGGGATCGTCGCGCTCGGGTGGATGTGGCTCAAGATGGCCCGGGTCGCGGCCGCGCGGCTGGCCGAGGGCGGCGGCGATGAAGCCTTCTACCGCGCCAAGCTCACCACCGCGCGCTACTTTTTCGAACGCTACGGCCCCGACTGCGGCGCGCTGCGGCGCAAGATCGAAGCCGGGGCGGAAGCGATGATGGCGCTCGAGCCGGACGCCTTTCTGACGGCCGCTTGAGGTGACCGGGGTGGCGATCCGCGATGCCACCCCCGCCGATGCCGCGGAGATCGCCGCGATCTACGCGCACCACGTGCTGCACGGCACCGCCACCTTCGACACGGTGCCCCCCGATGCCGGGTGGTGGCGCACCAGGATCGCGGAACTCGTGGCGACGGGGGCGCCGTTCCTGGTAGCGGCGGGCGGCGGCGGCGCCGTCGTCGGCTACGCCTACGCCGCACGGTTCCGCGATCGGCCGGCGTACGCGCATACCTGCGAGAACAGCATCTATGTCGCCGCCGGGCGGACCGGCGAGGGGATCGGCAGCCGGCTGCTCGGCGCGCTTGTCGACGCCGCCCGCGCGCGCGGGTTCGAGCATATGATCGCGGTGGTCGGCGGGGCCGAGCCGGCCAGCGTCGCGCTCCATGCGAAGGCCGGATTCGTCGAGGCGGGGCGGCTTCGCGGCGTGGGGCGCAAATTCGGCCGAGCGCTCGACACGCTCTACATGCAACGCGATCTGCGCGCCTGAGGACACGAAAAAGCCGCAATCCGAAGATTGCGGCTTCCGTTGCCCAGAGGCAGGACCGTCAGGCGACACCCGGGCGCAGAGCGCCCCGACGAGCGCGGCTCACGGGCTCTTCGCGTCGTCGTCCAGTTCCATCGCGAGGAGCACGAGGATCGCGACGATCGCCGCCGCGATCAGCGCGCCGACCAGGCCACCGGCCTCGCCGCGCAGCTCGGACGTCTCGCCCGAGACCGGCGCGGCCGCCCGCTGCGGGGCCGCCATCGCGACGGTCGAGGTGCCCAGGAGGGCAGCCATGGCCGCCCCGGCGATCATCTTGCGAATCATTTCACTACGCTCCCTGTCTTGCGCGGCCTCCCTGCCTTTGCGGCGGCAATTTGGCAACCGCGCGCCCCCGGCAGGATTGCCGTTTTGCGCAATTCGCGCGGCAGGTGTCTCATAAAAGCTGCAATTGCCCGCCGGTCGCCGGCGGCCGAAAGCGGGTGCAGTCGAGCTCGAAGCGCTGCTTCTCGATCCCGGCGCGCTTGCAGGCGAGCGCGAAACGCGCGCCCAGCAGATCGGCCCACACCCCGCTCGGCTTCAGCCGGGTGAAGAACGCCGGATCGTTGTCGCGCCCGCCCCGAATCGACCGGACGATGCTCATCACCTTGTCGCCGCGTTCGGGAAAATGGACCGACAGCCATTCGCGGAACAGCGGGGCGACCTCGTGCGGCAGGCGCAGCGGTATCCATCCGGCCGAGCGCACGCCGAGCGCGGCGGCGCGGGCGACGATCTCTTCCATGAAGCCGTCGGTGATCGCCGGAATGATCGGCGAGACCGAGCAATGCGCGGGCACCCCCGCCTCGACCAGCCGGCCAAGCGCGGCGAGCCGCTTGGCGGGCGCCGCGGCGCGCGGCTCGAGCTTGCCGGAAAGCCGCGGATCGAGGCTGGTGACCGACACGCAGACCGCCACCAGCCGCAGCTCGGCCATCGCGGCGAGCAGATCGAGATCGTCGAGCACCCGATCCGACTTGGTCGTGATGGTCACCGGGTGGCGTGCATCGAGGCACACCTCGAGCACCTGGCGGGTGATGCGGTAACGCCGCTCGATCGGCTGGTAGGGATCGGTGTTGGTCCCCATCGCGATCGGTTTCGGGCGATAGCGCGGCTTGGCCAGCGTCTCGCGCAGCAACCGCGCGGCCCACGCATGCGTTTCACGACCTGTCGCCGGGCCTCGATTTCGAGACCCGGCTGTTCGCCAACCCCGATGCCGCGCGCTTGCTCCGCGAGACGCTGGCCAAGCCGCGCTATCGACCGAAACCGATCGCGATGGGGACCTACACCGATCCCTAC
>JBGSBH010000277.1:0-2928 GCA_041730635.1 Cypionkella sp. | reverse complement strand
GCAACGATCGTCAGCAGGGCACCCAGGAGCAGGGCGGCGTCCTCGCCCGGGTGCAGGACGCCGAGGGTGGTCCCGAGGGTGGCGGCACCCACCGGTACCCCCATCTGGGCCGAGGTGGCGATCGCCACCGGGGACGCTTGGATACCTGAGACGACCGGCACCACTGTGATCACCCTGAGCGCCGATCCGGCCATCGGAAACGCGGCGGCCAACCGCTACTACCGTTACGACCGGGCGGGGCTTCTTGCCCGGCTGGCGGCGCTCCGGCTGGAGCAGGCCGCATGACCCGAACGGTGCTGGTGGTAAACCTGGCCGGCCGCCGGGCCGCCCTCCGTGCTGCCGACGTGCAGTCGGTGGTGGAGCTCGACAGCGTGGTCCCGGTGCCCCACGCGCCGGCGCACGTGCTGGGGCTGGCGGCGCTGCGCTCGCGCACGCTGACGGTGATCGATGCCGCGGCGGCGCTCGGCCGCGGGTCCGGCGCGCGGCCGAATGCCGGCGCCCGCGTGGTGATCGCGGATCATTCCGGCCACCGCTATGCGCTGGTTGTCGATGCGATCGAGGACGTGGCGGAGCAGATCGGCGAGCCCGTCGCGGTCCCGGGCGAAGCGGGCCCCGGCTGGGAGCGCGCAAGCCAGGGCCTGATCGAGACCGCGCGCGGCCCCGCGCTGCTGCTCTCGCTCGAGACCTTGCTATCAGGGCCCTCCCCGCTCGCTGCTTAACGGGATGCTTACGGGCCCGGTGTACCCGGGGATCAAACAGGTCGCACAAACGGATCGCACGCGCATGAAGCAATGTCTCGTCGTCGACGACTCGCGGGTGATCCGCAAGGTATCGCGCCACATTCTCGAATCGCTCGGCTTTGCGGTCGACGAGGCGGAAAACGGCCGCGACGGTCTCGATCGCTGCGCGGTGTCGATGCCCGACGTGGTGCTGCTCGACTGGAACATGCCGGTCATGGGCGGGATCGAATTCGTCGTTCAGCTGCGCCAGCGCCCCGGTGGGGACAAACCCAAAGTGGTATTCTGCACGACCGAGAACGACGTGGCGCACATCCGGGAGGCGATCAGCGCCGGCGCGGACGAGTACGTCATGAAGCCGTTCGATCACGAGACGCTGCAGATCAAGCTTCAGCTGGTCGGCTTCGCCTAGGCCGGCGATGACAAGCGGGGTCGAAGCCGCCGTCGGCTCCCCCCCTTTACCGGGGGTTACGCGCGCGCCCGTGCGCGTGATGGTGGTCGACGATTCGCTCGTCGCCCGCACCGTGCTGTCGCGCATCATCGACAGCGAGCCGGAATTCGCAATCGTCGCCAAGGCGACCACCGGCGAGATGGCGATCGCGCGACTGGCCGAAACCCCGGTCGACGTGATCCTGCTCGATCTCGAGATGCCCGGCATCGGCGGCATCGCCGCGTTGCCGCGCATTCTCGAGCTCGCCCGCGGGGCAAAGGTGCTGGTGGTATCCTCGCTCACCGCTGAAGGCGCGGAGGCGACCCTGGCGGCGCTGTCGATGGGCGCGGCCGATACGATGCTCAAGCCGCGCTCGGGCGAGTTCGATGCCGGCTACGCACGCGCGCTGATCGGCAAGCTGCGGGCGCTCGCGCCGCCCCGGGCCCCGCGGCCAGAGGGGCCGCCGCCGCGCCGCTCGGCGCCGGCGTGGTCACCGACCCCCAGCCGGCCGCTGGCGGTGGCGATCGGCGCTTCGACCGGCGGAATTCACGCGCTGTGCCTGCTGCTGGGCGCGCTGCCGGCGCGTTTCTCGCTGCCCATCCTGGTGGTCCAGCATTTGCCGGAAAGCTTCATGCCGACGCTCGCGCGCCAGCTCGCGCTGGCGTCCGGGCGGCCCGCCGCGGTGGCCGCCACCGACACGCCATTGGCACCCGGGACGATCCTGGTCGCGCCGGGGGATGGGCACATGGTGGTGCGCCGGTCGGCAGGCCGGCTGGTGACCGGGATCGCCCGTCACCCGGTTCCGAGCGGCTGCACGCCGTCGGTCGATCCGCTGTTCGAAACGCTCGCCGATGCCACGGCGGGCCAGGCGATCGGGGTGGTGCTGTCGGGCATGGGGCGCGACGGGGCGGCCGGGGCGGCCCGGCTGGTCGCCGCCGGCGGCACCTTGTTCGCGCAGGACGCCGCGAGCTCGGCCGTCTGGGGAATGCCGCGGGCGGTGGCCGAGGGTGGGCTGGCGAGCGCGGTGCTGCCGCCCGAGCAGATTGCCCACCGGCTGGTGCTCTGCGCCGGCGCGGACGAGGCGCGGCGCGCATGAGCGAGATCTCGCATCGGATCGTCGCCAACCTGCTGCTGGCGCGGACCGGACAGCATCTTACCGAAAGCCGGCGCTGGCGCATCCATACCGCGCTCGCGGGCCTGTTCCGGGAGCGCGGGATCAGCAACCTCGACCAGCTCGTCTGCCTGCTTGCCGACCCGCGCGAGAGCAGCCTGGCGCAGGAAGTGGTCGAAGCGTTGCTCAACAACGAGACCTACTTCTTCCGCGACCGGATCATGTTCGAGCTGCTCGCGCGCGAGGTGCTGCCCGATCTCGCGGCGAAGCGCGCGGCCACGCGGCGGCTGTCGATCTGGTCCGCCGGCTGTTCGACCGGGCAGGAAGCGCTGTCGCTCGCGATGCTGTTCGCCGACGAGCCCGCCCCGTGGCAAGGCTGGCGAATCGACATCCTCGGGACGGACATCTCGTCGAAGGCGATCGGCGCGGCGCGCGCGGGCCGCTACTCGCAATTCGAAATCCAGCGCGGGCTCGGGGTCTCGCAGATGCTGCGCTGGTTCGACGAAACCTCAGGCGGCTGGCGTCCACGCGCCGAGCTTGCCCGCCGGATCCACTTCGAGCAGCGCAACGTGCTCGACCCGCCACCCGGCGCCGGGTGCTTCGATCTGGTACTGTGCCGCAACGTGCTGCTCTATTTCGACCGCGCCAAC
>JBGSBH010000276.1:0-2931 GCA_041730635.1 Cypionkella sp. | reverse complement strand
CGCGCGCGCGCGGCGTTCGACTGCGGGGGAAACCGCTCGAAGAAGGCGACCACCTGCTGCGGAGTGGCCACGAGGTCGCGCTCCAGCGCCCGTTCGGCATAAGTGCGGATCAGTTCCATCCGCGGATACGTCGGATACGCGAGCGCGAAGCCGGCATAGTCGGCGAACAGCATCCGGTCGCTTGCAGTGAGCTGCTGCCAGCGCGAGACCGCCGCCAGGGTCTGCCCCGGCTGCATCGCCACGAGCTGCGCGCGGGCGGCGTCGGACGCCTGCGCGGCGAGCGGCGCGGATCCGAGAAAGGCAGTGGAGAGAAACAGAAAACGAAGCGGTGTCAGACGATTACCGAGCATGCTGGACATTCTGGCCACCGGGTCCTTATCAGGCGATGAATACGATTTGCCCCGGGTGCGCGGCGGCACCCAACCCCCGGGCCCTATGGGCCAAGCGAAAGCGACACGGCAATGTTCTCCGGCTCGATTCCCGCCTTGGTGACTCCTTTTCGCGACGGATCGTTCGACGAGAGCGGGTTCCGCCGGCTGGTCGAGTGGCAGATCGAACAGGGCTCGAACGCGCTGGTGCCGTGCGGCACCACGGGCGAAGCCTCGACGCTGTCGAATGCCGAGCATCACCGGGTGATCGAGGTCTGCGTCGAGCAGGCGGCGGGCCGCGTGCCGGTGATCGCCGGCTGCGGCAGCAACGACACGATGAACGCGCGGCTGCACATGAACTTCAGCCGCAAGACCGGCGCGGCGGCGGCGCTGTGCGTGGCGCCTTATTACAACCGGCCGAGCCAGGCCGGGCTGATCGCGCATTTCAGCTTCCTCGCCGAGAGCAGCAGCCTGCCGATCGTGCTCTACAACGTGCCCAGGCGGACGGTGACCGACATCCTGCCCGAAACGGTGTGCGAGCTCGCCCAGCGTTTCCCGGGCAAGATCATCGGGATCAAGGATGCGAGCGGCGACCTGAGCCGGGTGACCGACCACCGGATGGGGATCGGCAAGGACTTCTGCCAGCTGTCGGGCGACGACGAGCTGTGGCTGCCGCATTCGGCGGCCGGTGGGGTCGGCTGCATCTCGGTGACCGCCAACGTCGCCCCGGCGCTGTGCGCCGAATTCCATGCGGCGATCGCCGCCAACGACCTCGCCCGCGCCCGCGAGCTCAACGACCGGCTCTATCCGCTGCACTACGCGATGTTCGAGGATGCGAGCCCCGGCCCGGTCAAATACGCGCTGAGCCGCGTGTTCCCCGAGATCAGTCCGGCGGTGCGGCTGCCGCTGGTCGAGTGCAGCGATGGCGCCAAGCGCGCGGTCGACGCCGCGCTGGAGCACGCGGGGCTGCTTTAGGAGCGGTCCGCGCGCTCGTCGCCCGCCGCGGTCCCCTGGGCGACGTGGTCGGCCGCCCAGGCGCCGCGCCGGCCGAGCGGCCGGTCGGGCCCGCGGGTGGTGTCGCGGCGGGTCTGGTGCTCGAGCTCGGCATTGAGCTCGGCCCCGAACAGCAGCGCGTAGCTCGACAGGTAGAGCCAGGTCAGCAGCACCACCACCGCCCCGAGCGAGCCATAGGTCGCCCCGTAATTGCCGAACCGCGAGACATAGAAGCCGAAGCCGAGCGTCAGCAGCACCCAGGCGAGCGCGAACAGCAACGAACCGGGGGTCAGCCACTGCCACTGCGCCTTGTCGCGCGCCGGGCCGTAGCGGTAGAGCGTCGCCGCCGCGGCGGCCGCGGTAAGACCCAGCAGCAGGTAGGAGACGAGCTTGCCGGCGGCGATCGCGACCGGGCCCGCGGCGGGGAACAGCGATTCAAGATACCCCAGCACAGCGATCGCCAGCGACGCGAGGATCGCGGCGAGCACCGCGCCGACGGTCATCCCCAGCGCCAGCAGGTTGACCTTGACGAACCCGCGGGTCTCCTCCTCCTCGTAGGCGATATTGAGCGCGGTGACGATCGCTCCGGCCGCATTGCGCGCGCCGAACAGCGCGATGCCGAGCGCCGCGAGCAGGCCGAGACCCTTCTTGCCGCTCGAGGTCTGGACCACGTTCAGCAGCTGCTCGCCGACCAGCCGCGCGATATCGGCCGGGAGCGTGGTGGCGATCGTCTGAAGGTTCTTCACGACCGTCTGCGGATCGGCGAACAATCCGTACGAAAGCACGATCGCGCCGAGCAGCGGGACGAGCGCGAGGAACGCGTAGTAGCTGACCCCGGCGGCAACCAGCCCGACGTTGTCGGCCGAGGCTTCCTTCCACGTCCGCACCACCACGTCGCGCCATCCGGCGAGCGGCATCTGCCAGGGCGAGCGGGCGTCTCGGCCCTTGGGATCGGTCGCGGCGGTCACAGGCAAGGGCTTTCGTCCGGGGATTGTTTCGGGGCAAAGTCTCAGTCGCCGTGCGGTTCCGCGATTGATGTTTGCTTGGGCGGGCGGTCGCAAACGCGGGTTCCGTTTCGCCGGCGCCGCGCCTACATGCGCCGCTCGCATGGCCCGCCCCAAACCCGAGACGTTCGACAAGCACAAGACCGTCGCCGAGAACCGGCGCGCGCGGTTCGACTATTTCATCGAAGACAAGCTCGAAGCCGGGCTGATGCTGACCGGGACCGAGGTGAAGAGCTTGCGCGCGGGCGAGGCGACGATCGCCGAAAGCTACGCCGAAGTGCGCGACGGAGCGGTGTGGCTGGTCAATGCCAACGTGCCCGAGTTCAGCCACGGCAATCGCTTCAACCACGAGCCGCGGCGGCCGCGCAAGCTGCTGCTCCACGCGCGCGAGATCGACCGGTTGACCGGGGCGGTCGAGCGCAAGGGGATGACGCTCGTCCCGCTGTCGATCTATTTCAACCGCCGCGGCCGGGCGAAAGTCGAGCTGGCGCTCGCCAAGGGCAAGCAGGCGCAGGACAAGCGGCAGACGATCAAGGATCGCGACTGGCAGCGCGACAAGGCGCGCC
>JBGSBH010000275.1:0-2937 GCA_041730635.1 Cypionkella sp. | reverse complement strand
CGCCTAGCGGCTCGTTCAGGCGAGCGCCAGTTCGGGCTCGCGTACGGATGGCATCGGCAGGTTGAGCGCCGCGATCAGCGCACGCAGTTCCTGCCGCGCGACCAGGTGGCTGGTGCCGAGCTCGCCCAGGTGCCCCTTGTCGAGCAGGGTCAGCCCGCTGGGGAACAGCTCTCGGTAGATCACCCGCTCGCTGAGACCGCTCGCGACGCGGAAGCCGACCCGCTTCGACAGTTCCTTCAGCGCCGCCTCGATGCGGACCATGTTGCGCGCCTCGACGTGGCCGGTGCGGTTGCGCACCACCACCCAGTCCATCTCGCGGCGGTTCTGCTCGATCTGGCTGCGGCTGCGCTTGATCCGCGCTTCCCAGATGAGCTCGGCGTAGAACGACAGGCGGCGGACCTTGAAGGTCTCGGCGTCGACCTGGCCGATGAGGTCGAAATCGACGAAGCTGTCGTTGAGCGGGGTGACGAGGGTGTCGGCCTCGGTCGCCGCGTGGCGCGCGAGCGGATCGTCGCGCCCGGGGGTGTCGAACACCACGAAGTCGCAATCCTGCGCGAGCGTCGCGACCATCGCCTCGAGCTCGTGCGGGGTGCCTTCCTCGAACACCTCGAAGCGGGCGCTGGGCAGCTCGATCCCGCGGCGGGCGGCGGTCTCCGCGCGGTTCTCGAAATAGCGGTAGAGCGTGCGCTGGCGCGGATCGAGGTCGATCGCCGCCACCCGCGCGCCGCGATAGGCGAGCGCCACCGCGACGTGCACCGCGGTGGTCGACTTGCCGGTGCCGCCCTTCTCGTTGGCGAAGACGATCCGGTGGGCGGGCCCATGCTGGCTGTTGGTCACGCGCGCGATCCTGCTAGGGCAATCATCGTGTCAGGATAGGCGAGGGACCCGCCCCGGTGCAAACCGCAACCACGCTGGAGGTGTTGAGAAGCGCGTGTGCGCGCCTGCGTGCGGGTGGCCGCCGGCTGGCGCTGGTGCCGACGATGGGCGCGCTGCACGAAGGGCACCTGGCGTTGGTGCGCGAGGCCCGGCGCCATGCCGGCGCGGTGGTGGTGTCGATCTTCGTCAATCCCAAGCAGTTCGGCCCGAACGAAGACCTCGCGGCCTACCCGCGGCGGATGGCGGCCGATGCCGCGCTGCTCGAGGCCGAAGGGGTCGAGCTGCTGTGGGCGCCGAGCGTCGCGGCGATGTACCCGGCGGGGTTCGCCACCACCGTGTCGGTGGCAGGGGTCAGCGAGGGGCTGTGCGGCGCGGCCCGGCCGGGGCACTTCGACGGGGTGGCGACGGTGGTGCTCAAGCTGTTCAACCAGATGGCACCCGACGTGGCGCTGTTCGGCGAAAAGGACTGGCAGCAGCTCGCGGTGATCCGGCGGATGGCGCGCGATCTCGACCTCACCGCGCCGCATGCCGACGCGATCGTCGGCGTGCCGACGGTGCGCGAGGCGGACGGGCGCGCGCGGTCGAGCCGCAACCAGTACCTCTCGCCCGGCGCGCGCGCGCAGGCCGCGGCGCTGCCGGCGGGGATGCGCGAGGCGGTCGCGGCGCTCGCGGCGGGCAGCGCGGTCTCGCCTACGCTCGCCGCGCTCGAAGCGCATCTGCTGCAGGCCGGCTTCGACTGCGTCGACTACGCCACGCTGGCCGACGCGGCGAGCCTCGGCCCGCTCGATCGCTTGGGCGACGCGCCCGCGCGCCTGCTGGTCGCCGCGCGCATCGGCGGGACGCGGCTGATCGACAACATGGCGGTGGGGAAGCGCCGCCTCGCGCTCAAGTAGCGCGCAGCGCGGTAGCGCCGGTCTCGCGCTCAAGTAGCGCGAAGCGCGGTAGCGCGGACAACACACCCCTGGAGCGGGTAAGGGGAATCGAACCCCTCTAGCCAGCTTGGAAGGCTGGAGCATTACCACTATGCTATACCCGCTCGGGCGCCTGCGGTCGGCGAGCGCGCTTGCCACGCGGCGCGCGGCTTCGTCAATGCCCGGGGAAGTCCATCAGCGCCTCGACCGCCACGCCGGCCGCGCGCAGCCGGGCCGCGCCGCCGAGCTCGGGCAGGTCGATCACGAACAGCGCATGATCCACCTGCGCACCCGCTTGCCGCAGCAGCGTGGCGGCCGCGAGCGCGGTGCCCCCGGTAGCGATCAGGTCGTCGACGATCGCCACCCGCTGCCCCGCGCGGATCGCCGTCGGGTCGATCTCCAGCCGGTCGCTGCCGTATTCGAGCGCGTAGTCGATGCCGATCGTCGCCACCGGCAACTTGCCCGGCTTGCGCACCGGCACGAAGCCGAGGCCCAAGTGTGCCGCCACGGCCGCACCGAAGATGAAGCCGCGCGCTTCCATCCCGGCGATCGCCTGCGCCCCGCCCGCGTGTGCCCGTTCGGCCAGCAGGGCTACCGCGGCGCGCAGGCCCGCGCCGTGCGCGATGAGGGTGGTGATGTCGCGAAACAGAACGCCCGGCGCCGGGAAGTCCGGCACCGGGCGTACAAGAGCCTTGAGCTCGGCCGGGCTCATGCCGGCGGCCCTGGTCAGGCGCGCTTCTTGGGCTTGATCGCCGCCCACACCTGGTTCTTGGCCAGCCACGCGAGGATCGTCGCGAACAGCAGGAAGCCGATAACCGGCCAGCCGACCTGGGTCCGCTTCACCTTCTTGGGCTCGGCGGTCCAGGTGAGGAACGCGGCGACGTCCTTCGACATCTGGCTCACCGTCGGCGCCGGCTGCCCTTCGGCATAGGTCACCTGCCCGGCCTGGGTCAGCGGCGGCGCCATCGCGATGTTGAGGTTGGCGAAGTAGGGATTGAAATAGGTGTTGGGCGGAGTGCTGAACTCCGGGAACTCGTCCTTCACCCGCTTGCCGTCGATGCTGAAGGTATCGGCGTTGCGATAGCCGGTGAGCAGCGAATAGACGTAGTTCGAGCCGTCGTGGCGGGCCTTGGGGATGAGCGAGAGGTCG
>JBGSBH010000274.1:0-2938 GCA_041730635.1 Cypionkella sp. | reverse complement strand
GAAGGGGTCTGGCGCAAGGCGCTGCCGGCAGATGCTCGCCACGAAGGCAATTACTGGCTGTTCTCGCTGCCCGAAAGCGGGATCGAACCGCTGCTGCGCGCATTGATCGAGGGCGAGGCGGGGATCCTCTCGCTGTCGATCGAGCGCGCCGGGCTGCACGATGCCTTCGTCCACATCGCCGGCGAGGCGGCGGCGCGCGCGCTCGAGGAAGAGACCCCGGCGGAGCGCGGCCGATGAGCGGGGGCGCCGCCCGCCTGCCGCTGGCCAGCGCCGCGCTCGTCGTCGCGCGGCGCGATTTCCTCGCCATCCTGCTGTCGAAGGCGTTCCTGTTCTTCCTCCTGGGGCCGGTGTTCTTCGGGTTGATCAGCCTTGGCGCGGCCTCGATCGGGCGCAAGGCGGCGGAGAACGCCGACCCGCCGGTGCTGGCGGTGGCGATGAACGCGGCCGACGCCGCGGCGCTCGAGCGGGCCGCCGCGGCCCTCGCGCCGCACCTCGACATGCCGCGGATCGAACGCGTCGGCGACCTCACGCGCGATCCTGCCGCGATCCTGCGGCGCGGCTCCGCAAATTACGGCGCGGTGCTCACCGGCACACTCGCCGCGCCGCGCCTCGTCGGAACGGCCGAGCGGATCGAGCGCTGGCGCGGCCCGGTGGCGCTCGCCGCCGCAGCCGCGCAAGGCAGCGCGGGCCGCTACCCCGAAGTCGCGCTCGAGCCGACCGCCACCAGCAGCGCGAGCGCGCGCAACGCCCGCGCCGGCACCGCGACCGCGGCGGTCACGCTGATGTTCCTCTTGACAATGCTGCTCGCGGGCATGGTCATGTCGAACCTCGTCGAGGAGAAGGCGAACAAGATCATCGAGATCCTCGCCGCGGCGATCCCGATGGACGCGGTGTTTCTGGGCAAGCTGTTCGCGATGCTGGCGGTGAGCTTCGTTGGCATAGCGGTGTGGGGTGGGCTCGGCGCCCTCGCGCTCGGGCTGGGCTGGGCCGACGCCGCGGCGCTGCCGACGCCCGCGCTCGGCTGGCCGGCCTTCGCGGCGCTGTTCCTCGTCTATTTCGCGATGGCGTACCTGCTGATCGGCTCGATCTTCCTGGCGATCGGCGCGATGGCCCCGACGGTGCGCGACGTGCAGACGCTGTCAATGCCCGCGACGATGCTGCAGCTCGGCGTGTTCTTCGTCGCGACTTATGCCACCAGCGACATCGGTTCGCCTGTCGAGCTCGGCGCGATCGCCTTCCCGCTGAGCTCGCCCTACGCGATGATCTCGCGCGCGGCGCAGGAGCCGGCGCTGTGGCCGCATCTCGCCGCGCTCGCCTGGCAAGCGCTGTGGGTGCTGCTGTTCGTGCGCCTCGGCGCGCGGCTGTTCCGCCGGCGGGTGATGAAATCGGGCCCGGCGCCGCAACGCCGGCGCAGCTGGCCACGGCTCGGCCGGGCGAGCGCCTGATCGGTCGCAAATAGCAACCCGCTATTGACAGCGCGGTAAGCAAGCGCAGGATAGCGCCCGACGAGAGGCGGCCGGTTTCCCCAGAGTCGCCCGAGCAGGAGAGTATCGATGGCGACGCAGCTGGCCGAGGCCGAGCGCACCTGGACGACATCGCCCCGCGCGGTCGACGCGCTCGAGGCGGCCCTGCGGGAGAACCCGCAGGTCATCCCGCAGCACACCGAGAAGTGGGACGTCAGCCGCTCGGACATCTATTACGAGGACCGCTGGCAGCCGATCTTCCGCGAGATGCGCGCGGCGGGCGACCTGCACAAGGTCGAGAGCAGCCCGTTCGGCCCATACTGGAACGTCGTCAGCCACCGCGCGATCCAGCACATCGAGGCGCTGCCCGAACTCTATTCGTCCGAAGGGGCGATCACCATCCTCGACCGGCTGAGCGACGAAAAGCTCGCCGAGCTCGGCCGCGAGCGGTTCGAGCTGCCGATGTTCATCGCGATGGACCGGCCCAAGCATACCGGCCAGCGGCGCACGGTGGCGCCCAAGTTCACTCCCAGCGCGATGACCGAGATGGAGGACGAGATCCGCCAGCGGACCGGCGAGCTGCTCGACACGCTGCCGCGGCGGCAGGTGTTCGACTGGGTCGATACCGTGACGATCGAGCTGACCACCGGCATGCTCGCGATCCTGTTCGATTTTCCGTGGAAGGACCGCCGGCTGCTGACGTTCTGGTCCGACTGGGCGGGCGATACCGAGATCGGCCTGATCCGCGATCTCGACATCCAGCGGCAGAACATCCTGCGCGAGATGGGCGCCTACTTCACCCAGTTGTGGATGGAGCGGGCGAACAAGGAGCCGACCCCCGATCTCATCTCGATGATGATCCACTCCCCGGCGATGAACCATCCACATGGTCCGCACTCACCGCTCTGAGCGTCTTCGCAGGACTGCCAGCGGGCAGCATCGACGCACTGCAAAGCATTTGCGTGGGTGTCAGCGCATTGGCCGCGATCATCATGAAAGAACGCGCTAAATGAACCTTTTGGAAGCCCTACAAATGGCGGGCCCTGCATTGGCCGTCTACGTGGCGATTCGCGTCGACGTAGCCATGATGAAAGTGCGCCTAGACCACATCGAACGGGACTTTTACAAGCCATGAAGCTGATACCAAGCGCCCCAGAAGTCGCCAAAGAAGCCATCAACACCATCGCGGGCGCTTTGCTTGCAGCCTTCATCATTGGTCAACTGCCAGCCGTCAAAGCATGGATTAAGACCCAATGGGGCGACACCCCGCGCAATTGATACAAAATGCCTACTTTCAACAAGAAAGGCACACCGTGAAAACTCAACTCTTGGCCGCAGTCGTGGCCGCATCATTGGCAGCATGTGGCGGCGGAGGCGGTGGGTCCGCAGACACAGCAGCTACTCAGCAGCAGCAGCAACAGCAGCAAACAACCTGCACCGTGCCAACAACCACGGGCACACCCGTGATAGTCAGC
>JBGSBH010000273.1:0-2940 GCA_041730635.1 Cypionkella sp. | reverse complement strand
CTCAATCTGGCGGATGCGCTCGCGGCTGACGTCGTACTGCTGCGACAGCTCCTCAAGCGTCTGCGGGTCGTCCTTGAGGCGCCGTTCGGTGAGGATGTGCTTCTCGCGCTCGTTGAGGCTGTCCATCGCCTCGATCAGCATCTCGTGCCGGATCGCGGCTTCCTGGACCTCGGCGGTCGTCTCATCCTGCAGCGGGCGATCGTCCTTGAGCCAGTCCTGCCACTCGCCCGAGCCTTCCTCCGCCCCGCGCATGCTGACGTTGAGCGAGCCGTCGCCGCCCATCATCATGCGCCGGTTCATGTTGATCACTTCCTGCTCGGGCACGCCGAGGTCGGTCGCGATCTTGGTCACGTCGTCGGGATGGAGATCCGCGTCCTCGTAGGCTTCGAGTTCCTTCTTCATCCGCCGCAGGTTGAAGAACAGCTTCTTCTGCGCCGCGGTGGTGCCCATCTTCACGAGGCTCCACGAGCGCAGGATGAATTCCTGGATCGAGGCCTTGATCCACCACATCGCATAGGTCGCGAGGCGGAAGCCGCGGTCGGGCTCGAATTTCTTGACGCCCTGCATCAGGCCGACGTTGCCTTCGGAGATGAGGTCGCTCACCGGCAGGCCGTAGCCGCGATAGCCCATGGCGATCTTGGCCACCAGCCGCAGGTGGCTGGTGACGAGCTGCGCCGCCGCTTCGGGGTCCTCGTGCTCCTGGTAACGCTTGGCGAGCATGTATTCCTGCTCGGGCGTCAGGATCGGAAACTTCTTGATCTCGGCGAGATAGCGGTTGAGGCTCTGCTCACCGCTCAGCGCCGGGACCGACACGTTTTTGGAATTGCTCACTTTACCCTGACCTTTCGCGCGTCACCCCGATGTTCGAGGACCCCGGATGGGCGTCCTCCGGCTGGGGCACGCTGTGCATCGTATAGCCAATTCGCGCCGCGTTTTGCAGTGCGTTTCGTCGATTTCAATCAGCGATCCGGTCGATTACTTCCGCCATATCGGCGGGAAGTTTCGCGGCAAAGGCAAGTCGATCGCCGGTTGCCGGATGCACGAAACCGAGGCTCGCGGCGTGCAGCGCCTGCCGGCGGAAACCAAGGTCTTCGAGCAGGGCCCGCAGCGAGGCCGGATCGCGTCCATAGACAGGATCGCCGATTAGCGGATGACCGATTGATGCAAGGTGAACCCGGACCTGGTGCGTGCGGCCGGTTTCCAGCCGGCACTCGATCAGCGTCGCGTCGCGCAAGGGGCGCAGCGTGCGGTAATGAGTCACCGCATGCTTGCCGCGCGCGGTTCCGCTGGGGAGCACCGCCATCTTCTTGCGGTCGGCGTCCGAGCGGCCGATCCTCCCCGCCACCGTCGCCTCGGCCGGACGGGGGCGGCCGGCGCACACCGCCAGGTAAGTCCGCGCGATCGAGTGATCGGCGAACTGCCGCGCCAGCCCTTCGTGCGCCGCGTCGCTCTTGGCGACGACCAGCAGGCCTGACGTGTCCTTGTCGATGCGGTGGACGATCCCGGGCCGCAACGCGCCGTTGATGCCGGAAAGCCGGCCCGCGCAGTGATGCAGCAGCGCGTTGACCAGCGTGCCGTCGCGATTGCCCGCCGCCGGGTGGACCACCAGCCCGGGCGGCTTGTCGACCACGATCAGGTCATCGTCCTCGAACACGATGTGGAGCGGAATGTCCTGCGGCTGGGCGTCAAGCGGCTCGGGCGCGGGCAAGGCGATCGCGAACCCTTCGCCGCCGGCAATCCGGGCCGAGCCGTTCGCCGCGGCCTTCCCGTCGAGCGACACCGCGCCGGCCGCGATCAGCGCCTTCACCCGCTCGCGCGACAGCCCGCTCGCCTCCGCCAGCGCCTTGGCGAGACGGCCGGCCGACGCCAGAACGCCGCTGATGACTCCGCCATCTCCCATGCCAGGCAAATGGTCGATGCCGCTGCAAGTCACAAGCGCCGCCGAAGCGGAGATGCTGGCCCATGCGGCGGCCGCGCATCCGCTGGAAGCGTGCGGGCTGTTGCTCGGCCGGGGCCGCCGGCTTGCCGCGGTCACGCGCGCCGCCAACGTGCATCCCGATCCCGGCCGGCATTTCGAGATCGATCCGCGCGCGCTGATCGCAGCCCATCGCGCGGCACGCGGCGGCGGGCCGGAGGTGCTCGGCTATTGGCATTCGCACCCGGCGGGGCCGCCCGAGCCGAGCGCGGCCGACCGCGCGAACGCGGCGGGCGACGGCAAAGTGTGGGCGATCGTCGGTGCCGGCACGGTCGGCTGGTGGCGGGACGCGGCGGGCGGTTTCGAACCGCTTTCCTACACCGCGTCCGGCCGCTAGGGCCCATGCGATGACGACACGCCGCAACCCGTTCGCGCCCTGGCCCGCCGGCGCGCGAGGGCGGCGAAATGCGTTGCGCTGAACACTGTCAACTGTGTCAACACCTCCAGGAAACCACCGCCTCCCCATGAATGCTTCCGCTTCGCTCGACCTCGCCGCGATGCTCTGTTCGCGCCTGTGCCACGATCTGCTTTCGCCGATCGGCGCGCTCAGCAACGGGCTCGAGTTGCTCGCCGACGAGCGCGATCCGGAAATGCGTCAACGCTGCCTCGAGCTGCTCGAGCAGAGCGCCCGGACCAGCACCGACAAACTGAAGTTCTTCCGCCTCGCGTTCGGTGCGGCGGGCGGGTTCGGCGAGAGCGTGCCGGTGGACGAGGCGCGGCTGGTGACCGAAGCGCTGGTGAGCGATGCCAAGCGGGTCGAGCTCAACTGGGGCCTTACCGTCGACCGGCTGCCCAAAGGCGCGGTCAAGGTGCTGCTCAACTTCGCCCAGATCGGGCTCGACGCGCTGGTCCGCGGCGGCACCCTCGACGTCGGCGCCGAGAGCCGCGGCGGGGCGAGCGAGATCGTCGTCCGCGCCGCGGGCCCGCGGCTCGCGGTCGCCGCGACCATCGGCCGCGCGCTCGAC
>JBGSBH010000272.1:0-2987 GCA_041730635.1 Cypionkella sp. | reverse complement strand
TGGTGATTGCGCGTTACGTGCCAGAACTGATCGGTGGCTGGCCGGCGCTGGGGCAAAGCGTGATCTATCTCGTGCTGGGCGTGATCTGGCTGCTGCCGCTCAAGCGGTTCCTGATCTGGATGGAGACCGGCCGCTGGGGCTGATGCTGCGGGACGGTCTGCGACCTCCCCGGCATGAGCGGATCCCCAAGTGGCGCGAGTGACGGGGCTCGAACCCGCGACCTCCGGCGTGACAGGCCGGCACTCTAACCAACTGAGCTACACCCGCGCATTTCGGGTTCGCACCGCTTGGGAGCCGCGCCCCTAGGCTCTCGAAATAGGGCTGTCAACCGCGCCGCGAAGGCCCCGAACCGGCGGCAGCGGTCCACCGAAAATTAACCATCCCGCGCGATGGTCGCCCCGCCCGGCGAGGGCATCGGGGGGACAATCACATGCGGATCGGGCTGGGTTTGGGCAGCCTCGCGTGCCTTGCCGCGAGCGCGGCGTTCGCCGCCTCCGCGATCGACATCGAGCACGCGGTCTACGTCGAGCGAGCCCGCGAGGGATCGCGCGCGCTCGAGCCGGCGACCGCGCTGCGCAAGGGCGACAAGGTGGTGCTGGTGGTCGAATGGCGCGCCGACGACCCCGCCCGGCGGTTCACCGTGCAGAGCGCGGTGCCGCGCGCGCTCGCCTTCCAGCGCGCCGGCAGCGACGCGGTGGAAGTGTCGATCGACGGCGGCCGCAGCTGGGGGACGCTGGGCACGCTCCGGCTGGGCAGCCGCCTCGCCTCGGCCGAGGATGTCACTCACCTGCGGCTGCGGGTCGCGGGCACCCCCGCCGGGCGGCTGACCTACAGCGCGATCGTCCGCTGAGCCCAAGTCTCCGCGAAAGCCGGGATCAACAGTTCCCGTACTTCCAGTTCATCTTCTTGCCTTCCGCAGACTGCGCGCAGGCAGTCGCAATCCTCTTCGCCCGGGTCTCGGGACGCTTGGCACCGACGATCCATGCGAGATATTCGCGGCGCGCACCGGGGGGGAAGGCTTCGAACTTCTCGCGCGCGCCGGGCGTCGTGTCGAGGGCTTCCGCGAAGTCATCGGGCATCGCAATCTCGGCCCTGGGCGCGCTTTTCGCTTTAGGCTTTGCGGCAGTTCCGCCCGTGGCGACCCGCTGCGCCGCTTCTCGCAGGCCAGCTTCAAGGACAGCATCGTCCGGCAGATCGGACAGAGCGGTCACTTTGCCGTAGCCGCCCATGCCTTCCTTTTCGCCCATGCGGCCTTCGCCGTGGATCATGATCGCGCAATGGGCCTTGAATGCCGCCATCCCGGCAACGTTCTTCCCGCCGATCATGAAGGCCGGCATGCTCCACTTGATCCCCTCCTCCGCCTGCGGCAGCGCGCGGTGAACGAGCGCGCGAAAGTGAGTGAGGACCGGCTGCGCAAAGGGCGCGGCCTTGGCGATGTAAGCGTCGATCCGCGGGTCGGTTTGCATGGAGAGCTGATACCGGATTTCTGCCGGTTTGCCCAATTCCATGCTGAGGTCACCCCGGACTTGTTCCGGGGTCGGTGCTAACTTTCGACGATGCTCGAAGAAAAGCACCGGGCCCGGAACAAGTCCGGGCTGACACTTCATCAAACCGTCAGTTGACCAGCAGCAGCGCCGGCGTTTCGATCAGCTTCTTCACCGCCTGGACGAAGCTCGCCGCGTCCCACCCGTCGACCACCCGGTGGTCGCACGAGATCGACACGTTCATCAGCTTGCGCTTCTCGACCCGCTCGCCGCCCATGCCGTCGGGCACGAACATCGGCCGCTCGACAATCCGGTTGGGGCCGATGATCGCCACTTCGGGGCGGTTGATCACCGGCGTGGTGGCGACCCCACCCAGCGGGCCCAGCGAAGTGATCGTGAGCGTCGAGCCCGACAGCTCGCTCGACTTGGCCGACCCGTCGCGCGCGGCGTCCGCCAGCCGGCGGATCTCGCCGGCAAGCTGCCACAGGTTCTTCGCCTGCGCGTCGCGGATCACCGGGACCATCAGGCCGCCGTCGGTCTGGGTCGCCATCCCGAGGTGCACCGCGCCGTGACGGGTCACCACGCCCGCCTCGTCATCGTAGCGGGCGTTGATCATCGGGAATTGCGGCACCGTCTTGCAGATCGCGGCGATCAGCAGCGGCAGCATGGTGAGCTTCGGCTGTTCCGATCCACCCTGAGCTTGTCGAAGGGCACGCGCGCCGTTGAGCTGCTCGCGCAGCCGCTCGAGCTCGGTGACGTCGCACTCCTCGACGTAAGTGAAGTGCGGGATGTGGCGCTTGGCGGCGGCCATGTTCTCGGCGATGCGGCGGCGGAGGCCGATGACCTTGACCGCCTCGTCGGCGCGGGTCGGGCCGGCCGGCGCGTGGCCGGTGCGCGCGCCGTAGGCGATGAACGCGTCGAGATCGGCGTGGCGGATGCGGCCTTCCTCGCCGGGGCGAACTTCCGCCAGGTCGATGCCGAGATCGCGCGCGCGCTGGCGCACCGCGGGGGTGGCGAGGACTTTGACTCCCCCTCCCGTACGGGAGGGGGGCGGGGGGAGGGCCCGCGATGCACGAGCGGGGGCCGGCCCCTCTCCAACCCCTCCCCGTTCGGGGAGGGGCGCCGGGTGTGGCGCTTGCGGCCTATGCGCCTTCTCGGCCGTGGTCACAACATCCGCTCGTCCTGAGCCTGTCGAAGGACCAACCCGGAAATCCGCCTCCACAACTCGATCCGCATCGCCCGCGTCGGAGTTCTCCGCCTCGATCCGCTCCTCGACCACCGCGGCCTTGGGCGCCGGCGCGGCTTCGGCGGGCGCCGGGGGCGCCGCAGCCTCCGCCGCCCCGCCCTCGGTCTCGATCACCACCAGCATGCCGCCGATCGCGATCTGGTCGCCGACCTCGCCCGCAAGCTTCACGACCTTGCCCGCGACGGGACTTTCCATTTCGACCGTTGCCTTGTCGGTCATCATGTCCGCGAGCTGCTGGTCCTCCTCGACCCGGTCAC
>JBGSBH010000271.1:0-2993 GCA_041730635.1 Cypionkella sp. | reverse complement strand
CACGCCGTTGCGGGTGTGGATGCCGCTGCCGCCGAGCGCCTCCTTGGCTTCCTCGTGGTTGGCCGAGCCTTCGTTCTTCCATCCTTCGCCCAGCGCATCGACCACCGCGGGCCCGGCGGCGAAGATCTGGCTGAGGCCCTTGACCATCACCGAATAGTGGCTCGCCGCGATCCGCGCCGCGCCGAGGCCCGCGGTCGGCCCGAGCGACAATGCGATCACCGGCACCGTTTCGAGGTTCCGCACCACCTCGCCCCACATATGCACCGCGGGGATGTAGGTCGCGCCGATCATCTCCAGCGTCTTGACCGAGCCGCCGCCGCCGGTGCCGTCGATCATCCGCACGATCGGCAAGCGCAGCTCGTGCGCCATCTTCTCGGCCTGCTCCATCTTGCGGCCGATCCCCGCATCCGCCGCGCCGCCGCGGATGGTGAAGTCGTCGGCCGTGGCGACCACCGGGCGGCCGTCGATGGTCGCCTTGCCGAACAGGAACGGGGCGGGAAGGACGCTTTCGAGGTTGCCTTGGGGGTCGTACGAGCCCTTGCCGGCGATCTTGCCGATCTCGCGAAAGGAGCCCGGATCGACCAGCGCGGCGATGCGCTGGCGCGCGTCCATCTTGCCGCGGCCGTGCTGGCGGGCAACTTTGTCCGGCCCGCCCATTTGCTCGGCGAGCGCCTCGCGGCGACGGAGCTCTTTCAGCTCAGCTTCCCAACCCATCCCCACCTCGTCATTGCGAGGCGCCACAGGCGCCGCGGCAATCCATCACCCGGCGGTGCGGCTCGCACGAGGGCGGGAGATGGATTGCTTCGCTACGCTCGCAATGACGAGCGGCGAGGGCAAGGGTTATTCGGTGGGGGCCGCCTCCACCCGCGCCAGCAGCGCGTCGCGGCGGCGCAGTTCCTCGAGCTCGGCTTCCCAACCGATCCCCACCTCGTCATTGCGAGGCGCCGCAGGCGCCGCGGCAATCCATCACCCGGCGGTGCGGCTCGGGCGAGGGCGGGAGATGGATTGCTTCGCTACGCTCGCAATGACGAGCGGCGAGGGCAAGGGTTAATCGGCCGCAGCAGGCTCTACCCGCGCCAGCAGTGTTTCGACCTGCACCTGGCTCCCCTCGCTCACCGACAGCTCCGCCACCGTCCCCGCGAACGGCGCGGTCAGCGCGTGCTCCATCTTCATCGCCTCGAGCACCAGCAGCCGCTGACCGGCGGTTACCGTGTCGCCTTGCGCCACATCGACCGCGATGACCTTGCCCGGCATCGGGGCGAGGACGTCGCCGTCGTGGGCGGAGTGGGTCCCGTTGCCATAGCTCGCGGCCACGGTCGCCAATTGGTCGTCCCCCTCGACGGTCATCAGGATACCGGCGCCAAGGTGCTTGACCCACGGCGTGTTGGCGCCCCCGCGCTCGGGCGCGAATGACATCGGTGCCCCGTCCACCGCGATTGTCGTCGGGCTGTCGGGGTCGCGGTTGAGGCGGAAGTTCCGCAGCCCGCCCACCAGCGGGTCGCCGCCCGACAGGTCGAACAACAAGCCGCTGGCGGCGAGGCTCAGCGCCACCGGATTGGGCGTCGGCGGGGCCAGCAACTCGTCGCCGCGCTCGGCGATCAGGCCCGTGGTCATGCGCCCTTCGCGGAACGCGGGATCGGCCAGCAGGCGGACCATGAAGCCTTTGTTGGTGCGCACCGGCCAGACTTGCGAGCGGCGCAGCGCGCGGTCGAGCCTGTCGATCGCCGCCGCGCGGTTCGGCCCGTGGACGATGACCTTGGCGATCATCGGATCGTAGAACGGCGTGATCTCGCTGCCTTCGCGCACCCCGGTGTCGATCCGCGCAGACTCGACGTCGAGATCGAGCACTTCGAGCGTGCCGGTGCTCGGCAGGAACCCTTTGCGGGTGTCCTCCGCGTATAGCCGGGCCTCGATGGCGTGGCCGTCGATCGCTAGCTCCTCCTGCTTGAGCGGAACCGGCTCGCCGCTGGCGACGCGCAGCTGCCATTCGACCAGGTCGACCCCGGTGATCTCCTCGGTCACCGGGTGCTCGACCTGGAGGCGGGTGTTCATCTCCATGAAGAAGATGCGGTCGGCGCGGAGGCCCTCGCTGGCGTCGGCGATGAATTCGATGGGGCCGGCGCCTTGGTAGTCGACCGCCTTGGCCGCGCGGACCGCGGCGGCGCAGATCGCCTCGCGGGTCTCCGCGTCCATGCCGGGGGCGGGGGCTTCCTCGATCACCTTCTGGTGGCGGCGCTGGAGCGAGCAGTCGCGTTCGAACAGGTGGACGACATTGCCGTGGCTGTCGCCGCACCCCAGCCCCGCGATATGGCGGGGCGAGGTGATCCACTTTTCGAGCAGCACTTCGTCGTTACCGAAGCTCGCCGCGGCCTCGCGCCGGCAACTTTCCAGCATTTCAACGAATTGCTACGCAGCATCGACCTTGCGCATCCCTTTGCCGCCGCCGCCGGCAACCGCCTTGATCAGCACCGGGTAGCCGATCGCGTCCGCCTCTGCCTTGAGCCGCTCGGGCGACTGGTCCTCGCCTTCGTAGCCCGGGGTCACCGGCACCCCGGCAGCGCGCATCAGCCTCTTGGCCGCGTCCTTCAGGCCCATCGCCTCGATGCTTTCGGGCCTGGGCCCGACCCAGATCAGCCCTGCCGCGATCACGGCGCGGGCGAAGTCGGCGTTCTCGCTCAGGAACCCATAGCCGGGATGGATCGCGTCGGCTCCGGTCGCCTTCGCCGCGGCGATGATCTTCTCGCCGCGCAGGTAGCTTTCGGCCGCCGGTGAGGGGCCGATGGGCACCGCCTCGTCGGCTTGGCGGACATTCAGCGCCCTCGCGTCGGCGTCCGAATAGACCGCTACCGTGGCAATTCCCATTCGCCGCGCCGTGCGCATGATCCGGCAGGCGATCTCGCCGCGGTTGGCGATCATATCTGAACACGGTAGATTATGGCAATAATGCCTACGGAATCAAGGTGGCTTCGAAAAC
This sequence comes from Cypionkella sp., assembly GCA_041730635.1. Classification (GTDB taxonomy): domain Bacteria; phylum Pseudomonadota; class Alphaproteobacteria; order Sphingomonadales; family Sphingomonadaceae; genus Tsuneonella. Next base: position 19 of record JBGSBH010000271.1, on the reverse strand, counting down.
CTATTTCAATACTTCTCCG
>JBGSBH010000270.1:0-2996 GCA_041730635.1 Cypionkella sp. | reverse complement strand
CCCCGGCGACGGCCGGGCCAAGCTCCGCCTCCAGCCGCTCGAACTGGGCGGGCGCGAGCACCCCGCCGCCCGCGGGCTCCAACCCCCGCGCGCCCGACGGCCGGGCGGCGTTGTCGAGCAGCGCGCGGTTCCAGCGCGAGGCGGCGTTGTGGATCGCGATCGCCTGCTCGGCCGTCGGGCGCGCTGGTGTTCGAGCCCGAGGGCGGCGGGGTGCTCGCGCCCGACCAGTTCGAGCGGCTGAAGGCGGAGCTTGGCCAGGCCTTCGCCGGGGCCGGCAACGCCGGGCGGCCGATGCTGCTCGAAGGGGGATTGAAGTGGCAGCAGGTCGCGCTGTCGCCCGCCGACATGGACTTCGCGGCATTGAAGGCGGCGGCGGCGCGCGACATCGCGCTCGCCTTCGGGGTGCCGCCGATGCTGCTCGGGCTGCCGGGCGACAATACCTACGCGAACTTCCGCGAGGCCGGGCGCGCGCTGTGGCGGCTGACGCTGCTGCCGCTGGCGAGCAAGATCCTCGGCGGGCTCGAGGAGGGCTTGCGGCCGTGGTTTCCGCAAGGCCGGCTGGCGGTCAACCTCGACCGGGTGCCCGCGCTCGCGGAAGACCGGATGGCGCTGTGGGCAGGGGTCAGCGCGGCCAATTTCCTGTCGGATGCCGAGAAGCGCGCGCTGCTCAACCTGGGAGAGGCGGCATGACCCGCGAAGACATGCTGGCGCGGCTGATCGCGCAGGCGAGCGCGCCCAAGGAACACGGGGGCGGCGGCGACCTGGTCACGCTGCGCGCGATCGTCGAGGAAGCGAGCGAGGGCGGCGCGGCGCGCGCGCTCGGCCGACTGGGCCTCGGCGATGCCCGCGCGCAGGACGATATCGAGAGCCTGCGCGAGCTGCTCGGCGCCTGGCGCGCGGCCAAGGCGGCGACGTGGAAGGCGGCGCTCGAATGGCTGGTGCGCGGGCTTTTCGCGCTGCTGCTGATCGGGATCGCGGTGCGCCTCGGCGTGCCCGAGCTGCTCAAGTGAACGCGTATGCGCGCCCCCGCGCAGGCGGGGGCCTCCCGCCGGATGGCGCTCGCTCGCCCGAGGTCGCCGCCTGCGCGGGGACGCGCACCGGGGGGTTGCGCCTCGCCGGCTACGCCGCGCTGTTCGGCATTGCCGACGCGGCGGGCGACACCATCCGCCCGGGCGCCTTCGCGCGCACGCTGGCGGAGCGCCGCGCCGGTTTGCTCGGGCCGCTACCGCTCCTGTGGCAGCATCGCGCCGGGGCACGGATCGGGTGGGTCGAGCGCGTGTCCGAAGATGCGCGGGGCCTCAGGATCGTAGCGCGGCTGGATAACCTCGATCACCGCGCCGCTGCGATGCTGCGAACCCATTCGGTGAACGGGCTCAGCTTCGGCTATCACGCCCGCGCCGCCTCCCGCTCGGGCGCGGGCCGCCTGCTCGAGGAGATCGAGCTCGTCGAGATCAGCCTCGTCACCCACCCGCTGCAGCCCGCCGCGCGGGTGCATTTCGTATCTCCATAGCCTCGTCATTGCGAGGAGCCGTAGGCGACGCGGCAATCCACCTCCCGACTTCCGCTTGTCGCGGGACGCAGGAGTTGGATTGCTTCGCCTACGGGTCGCAATGACGAGGCCTTTCTCTCCTTGGTCTCATTCCCCCGAAGAAAGGTAACTGTCCCATGGATATCGTAGTCACCGATACGGCCGAAGCGAGCTTCGACATCGTCGCCCGGCAGGATGCCGCCGAGAGCGAGATCAAGGCGCTGCGCACCGACGTCGACGAAGTGAAGGCCCGGCTCGAGCGGGTCGGCCGCGCGGCGCAGCGGCCGCTGAGCGGCGCCGCCGACGCCGCCAGCCCCGAGGTCAAGGGCTTCGTCGACGGCTACTTGCGGGCCGGGCGCACCGCCGAGATCAAGTCGCTGACCACCCAGGTGCCGGCCGACGGCGGCTATGCGGTCCCGCGCGAGATCGACGCGGAGATCGCCCGCCAGCTCACCGCGCTGAGCCCGATCCGCGCCATCGCGCAAGTGGTCCAGACCGGCACCAGCGGCTACCGCAAGCTGGTCGCCACCGGCGGGGTCGCCAGCGGCTGGGTCGGCGAGACCGCCGCGCGCCCCGAGACCGCGACTCCGCAGTTCGCCGAGATCGCCCCGCCGACCGGCGAGCTCTACGCCAACCCGGCCGCCAGCCAGACGATGCTCGACGACGCGGCGTTCGACGTCGAGGCGTGGCTGGCGGGCGAGATCGCGGCCGAGTTCGCCCGCGCCGAAGGGGCGGCGTTCGTCCACGGCAGCGGGATCGCGATGCCGCGGGGCTTCCTCGCCGCGCCGATGTCGGCCGCGGGCGACGCCAGCCGGGCGTTCGGCACGCTGCAGTACCTCGGCAGCGGCGATGCCGCCGGGCTCGGCGACACGATCGAGCTGGTGCTGATCGATCTCGTGCACAGCCTCAAGGCGGGCTACCGCCAGGGGGCGAGCTGGGTGATGAACGGCGCCACGCTGGCCGAGGTGCGCAAGCTCAGGACCGCCGAGGGCGCGTTCCTGTGGCAGCCGGGCCTGACCGACGGGCAGCCCGACCGGCTGCTCGGTTACCCGGTGGTCGAGGCCGAGGACATGCCCGACGTGGGCGCGAACGCCTGCCCGATCGCGTTCGGCAACTTCCGCGCCGGCTACCTGATCGCCGAGCGGACCGCGACCAGCATCCTGCGCGATCCGTTCACGCACAAGCCGTTCGTGCATTTCTACGCGTGCCGGCGCGTCGGCGGCCAGGTGCTCGATTCGGCGGCGATCAAGCTCCTCAAGATCGAGGCGTGAGCGCGGTCCTCGCGCGCCCGGTCCTTCGAGACGAGCCTTCCCCCTCGCGAAGCTCAGGGTCAGTCTCTCCTCAGGACGAACGGATTTGGTTCAAACTTCCGTTCGCCCTGAGGAGGTCGAAGGCGCGGCCTGAGACCGTCTCGAAGGGCGCGCCCCCTCCCCGTGCCGGGGAGGCCCCCCTTTGACCTCACATTCGG
>JBGSBH010000269.1:0-3012 GCA_041730635.1 Cypionkella sp. | reverse complement strand
GCGTACGTTGCCGGGTTCAGCTTGCTGGCGGCGATGGGCCGCGCCGAAGCGCGCGATCTGGGCCTCGGCGACGACGGGCCGCTGTACGATCCGCAGGCCAATTACGACCGGGTCAAGAACGCGTCGTGGGACTGGAGCCGGGATCCCGACCCCGTGCCGCAATCGACCCGAACCGTTGACATCCCCGCGCCCGACGCAGAGATTTCCGTTAACGATGATTCGGCGCCCGCTGCGGCGCCGGCCGAAACGGGGGTCAGATAGAATGCGCCAGGATGGCGAAGCGTCGGTCGAGGAGATCCTCGAATCGATCAAGAAGGTCATCGCCCGCGACAACCGCGCGAGCGCGCTCGACGCCCGGCGGCGGCGCGAGAGCGAAGGCATCGATAGCGTGCCCGAGCCCGCCGACGCCGAGGAGGCCGACGAGGTCCTCGATCTTGCCGCCGCGGAGTTCGTCGAAGAGGCGCCCGGCGGCACGGACGACGATCGCCACGATGCCGGCGAGGGCCCGCTGCTGACCGACCGCGCGCGCGAGGCAATGCGCGAGAACCTTGCCGCGCTGGCGATGCTCGCCGAGCCCGGCGTTCCCCCGCAGATCGTCCGCTCTGGCGAGACTTCGCTCGAAGGGCTGACGCGCGACCTGCTGCGGCCGATGCTGGCCGACTGGCTCGACCAGCACCTGCCCGCGATGGTCGAGCGGATGGTCAAGGACGAGATCGCGCGCATCGCCGGCAAGCGCGGCTAGAGCCCGGACCCGCAAACCGCTTTCCTACTCGGCCTGCGCGCATTAGGCCGCCGGCATGAGGATTCTCCTTGGGCTCGCCCTGTTCGCCGCGCTTGCCGCGATCGCCGTTCCCGCTGCGGCCGAGCGCCCCCCGATGACCGCGCGCGATCTCGTGACGCTCCCGCGGCTCGGCGCGCCGGCGGTGAGCCGAGACGGAACGCTGGCAGTCTTTCCGCTGACCGAGACCGACCCCGCGTCCTACCGCCGCACGACGGCCCTGTTCGTCCGCAGCCTGGCCGACGCCAGGGCGGCGCCGGTGCGGGTCGATCTGGGCGGTACTGCCACGAGCCCGGCTTTCGGCGACGACGGCTGGCTCTACTTCCTGTCGGATCGCGGCGAGGGCAAGACGGACCAGGTGTGGCGCGCCCGCGTCAGCGCCGACGGCACCGCAACCGGGGTAGCGCAAGTCACCGCGTTCGCGGCGGCGGTCGCCGGCTTCGCGCTATCGCCCGATGCCACCATGCTGGTGGCGTGGGGGGATTTTGCGCGCTCGTGCACGACCTTCGGTTGCGCCGATGCGGCGACGCACCTGCCCGGCCCCGGAAGCGGCCGGCTCTACGATGGCGAGGTCGGCTTCGTCCGCCACTGGGACGCATGGGAAACGCCCGGCGTTCACAGCCGCGCGTTCGCGTTCCCCCTCGCAGGCGGCAAGGTGGGCGGAGACGGGATTCCGCTCGACGGGCCGGCGGGCAAGGACGCATTGGTCGGCGACACGCCGACCAAGCCCTTCGGCGGCGGCGAGGAAATCGCCTGGTCCGGCGACGGGAAGGGCGTTTACTTCGCGGCGCGCAAGGCGGACGAGAACGAGCCGCGCTCGACCAATATCGACCTGTGGTTCAACGACCTGTCCGGCCGCCCGCCTACCAACGTGACCGCCGGCAACCAGGCGACCGACACGCTCCCCGCCGCCTCGCCCGACGGCAGGTGGCTCGCCTGGGGAGCGATGGCGCGGCCCGGCTACGAGGCCGACAAGCTGACCGTCATGCTCATGGAGCTCGACTCGGGCCGGGTCCGCGCGCTCACGGCCGCCTGGGACCGCTCGATCGCCTCGCTTGCGTGGACGCCTGATTCGCGCTGGCTCGTCGCCACTGCGCAGGACGTGCTCGACACGCCGGCGTTCCGCATCGATCCCGCGAGCGGCACGGTCGAGCGGCTCGATCTCATGGCAGGCAACGAGGCGCACATCGCCAACGTCGTGCCGCTGGCCGGGGGCGGGCTGGTGTTCACCCGCGATTCGATCGGTGGACCCAGCGAGCTGTACCTGTCGCGCAACTGGGGTCAGGCCGAGCCGCTGAGCGATGCGGCCACCTCGGTGCTGGGCACGCGCGCGCCCATCGTCACCCGGCGGTTCAGCTTCGCCGGCGCGAACGGCGCCACCGTGTGGGGCCAGATCACCAAGCTCGACCGCAAGCAGGGCAGAATGCCCGCGATCCTCTACGTGCACGGCGGGCCCCAGGGATCGTTCAACGATGCCTGGTCGAACCGCTGGAACCCGCGCGTGGTCGCGAGCCAGGGTTACGCGGTGATCTCGGTCGATTTCCACGGGTCCACCGGATACGGCCAGGCGTTCACCGACAGCATCAACAACGACTGGGGCGGCAAGCCGCTGGAGGATCTGCAGAGGGGCCTCGCTGCCGCTATTGCCCTCGACAAGCAGATCGATGGCGGCAACGCATGCGCGATGGGGGCAAGCTACGGCGGCTACATGATGAACTGGATCGCCGGGCAATGGTCCGACCGGTTCAAGTGCCTGGTCAATCACAACGGAGTGTTCGACCAGCGCATGATGGCGTTCACTACCGAAGAAAAGTGGTTCATCGAGTGGGAGCACGGCGGCAAGACCTATCCGCAAGATCCCGCTGCCTACGAGCGCTGGAATCCGGTCAATCACGTCGCCCGGTGGAAGACGCCGATGCTGGTGGTGATCGGCGAGAACGACTTTCGCATCCCTTACCCGCAGGGGCTCGCCGCGTTCTCCGCGCTTCAGGCGAACCGCGTGCCGGCGCAGCTTCTCGTATTTCCGGACGAGAACCACTGGGTGCTCAAGCCGAAGAACTCGCTGCAGTGGCATGAGACGGTGTTCGCCTGGCTCGAGCGCTGGCTGAAGCCGCGGCGGTGAGCGCCGCCGGCGATTTGCCGAGGGCCCGCGCGGCGCTCGCCAAGATCGGCGGCGAGCACGTCGAGCGGCATATCTTCCTTTGCGCCATGTCCGACAAGCAGGCGTGCTGCAC
>JBGSBH010000268.1:0-3054 GCA_041730635.1 Cypionkella sp. | reverse complement strand
GGCCCTCGAGCTGCAGCCGGCCGCTGCTGGTGCGCCCGCCGATCTGCAGCGTGCGGCCCGCGTCGAGCCGCCCGCTGACGGTCGCCCCGGTGACGTCGGTCGAGGTGACCGGGCTGCCCTTGCGGGTGCGCAGCCGGCGTTGCAGCGCGGTGTTGCCCATCGAGCCTTGCGACCCGGTGTCGAGCACGACCGCGGTCCTGACTCCGTCGATCTCGGCGTCGGTGATGATCAGCCGGCCCTTCTTGTTGCGCGCCCGCACGACGATCTCGTACCCGCGGTCGCCGCCCAGCGCGGCCGCGTCGTCGACGGCGATGGTCTTTCCGCGGAAATCGATCAGCACGCGCAGGTCCTGCAGCGAATCGAGCCCGATGATTCCGTCGGCGCCGATGTGCTGTGCCTCGAGCAGCGGCGCGTGGAGCGCGTCGAACATGCGCGAGGCGAACTCGAGGCCGTCGAGCCGGACCAGCTCGACTTCCTTGCGCGCGGCCATGCCGACGACGGTCGCCTGGCCGATCGAGGGCAGGCCCAGCCGATCGCGCAAGGCCCGGCTAACCACGGTCGCCTGGCTGCCGGTGTCGATCATGAAGCGGAAAGGCCCCGCGCCTTCGATGGTGACGGGGATCGTCATCCGGCTGTAGCGGTCCGGATCGCTGGCGATCACCTCGCCGCTGGCCGCCAGCGGCGTGGCGGGGTCGGCAAGGGTGAAGGCGGGCTCGGGCTCCGCAGCAGACCCGGCAGCGGCCAGGGTCAGCGCGAGGGCGACGATAGAGGCTTGGCGAAGCATCGCAAGGGTTCCTCTCGCCCGCGATGATACCACGCCGCGCGCCCGCGCGCGAGTCAGGCGGCGAGCTGGCGCGTGGTGAGGAAGGTGACGATCTCGCCGACCATCGCCCGCGCGAACGCCAGCAATACGCCGACGTAAACCACCGCTCCGACCGTCGCGAGGACGGCCAGCTCGGCGGGGTCGGGAAGGGATGGCAACGCTGCGCGCGCGGCGAGCACCGCCCCGGCCATCGCGGCGGTCGCCAGCACCGCCGGGGCCAGAGCCTCGGCGAGCTCGCGCCAGCGCACCCCGATCCGCGGAAGGGTGGCCGCGTAGGTCACCGCCAGCAACGCCGGGGCGCCGACCCACCACGCGACGACCAGCCCGGCGGGCCCGGCCGGCACGGCGGCGAGGAACAGCAGCGGGAAGAGCGCCGCGCCGGCCCCGTTGGTCAGCATGTACACGCCCGGCCGGCCCATCCCGTTGGTCGCCGGGCTGCAGACGATCTGCAAAGCGAAGGCCGGCATCGCCAGCGCGAGGCCGGCGACGATCGGCGCCATCTCCGCCCACTTGGCGCCGAACACCGTCAGCACCGCTGGCTCCGCCACCAGCGCCAGGCCGATGTAGGCGGGGGCCACCACCAGCGCGACCATCCGCTGGATCTTGAGGAACATCGGCCCGAGCGGCTGGCCCTGTTTATGGAGCTCGGCATAGGCCGGGAAGGCCACCTCGTTGATCGGCGGCAGGAAGCGCGCGGTGATGATCAGCGTCAGGAACAGCGCCTCGGAATAGAGCCCCAGCTCGTGGGCCGAGAAGCTGCGCCCGGCGATCACGATGTCGCTCTGGCTCTGGACGATCCACAGGAACTGGCAGATCGTCAGCGCCCCCCCGAACGCGGCAAGATCGCCCGCGCCGCGCAAGTCGAACACCGGCTTCACCAGCACCCGCGCGGCGAGGGTCATGCCGATCGCGCGGGTCGCGAACATCGCCACCGGCGCGTAGACCAGCGCCCACACCCCGTAGCCGAGCCAGGCGAGCGCCAGCGCGGTGAGCGCGCCGATCAGCGCGGTCGCGAGGTTCACCAGCCCCTGTTTGCGGAACTCGATCCGCCGGGCGAGCAATTCCTGCGGCAGCGCGGCGAACGGGATGGTGAGGAAGATCACCGCCTGCACCCGCAGCATGTCCGCCACCAGCGGCTCGCCGTAGTAGCGCGCGGCGAGCGGGGCGAAGGCGAACTGGACCGCGGCCAGAAAGCCGTTGAGCAGCAGCAGCAGCGCGAACACCTGGCCGATCCGGCGCTCGTCCACCCGATCGGCCTGGATCAGCGAGGTGGCGAAAGACTGGCCGTTGAGGAACGCGAGAGCGGTGACCACCGACTGGGTCATCGCATAGAGCCCGTAGTCGGTGGGCGCGAGCAGGCGCACGACGAGGATCGTCGAGGCCCACATTATCGCCTGCGCGACGACCTGGCTTCCCCAGCGCCATGCGAGCGCGCTGCGCACCCGTTCGGCGAGCGAGGCTGGCGCGGCGGCGATCGCCGGCGGGGGATGGACCGCGGTCATCGACTGCCGGCTAGCGGGCAAAGGTGAAGATTCGTTGAGGCCGCGCACGGCCACCCGAGGGAACCGGGAGGCTCGCAGGCGGTTGAGGTCCCGCAGCCGGATCCCTTCCACCGACCCCCTGCGACCCCTGGGGAGCAATTTTCCGTTGCCCGGCAACGATTTGCCCGGCGGCGAAATAAAATTGCAAAAAGGCGTTGACCCGAATCTGCCTCGTCCATATATGGCCCTCACCGACGCGGCGCTGCCGGTTTTCGAACTGGCTCTGCTCGCTACGGTCGCCAACATAGTCGGATAGCCGGTCCCCCGGTGTAAATCGGGGATACCATCGCTGTCCGCCTTATAGTGTCGGCGGCTCTTTGACATCGTTGGTTTTTGATGAAGGGACATGTGGGCGACGGCGCCCGGTCCGGGGACCTCAAGGCTCCGGCAACCGGTTAACCTAAGCCGATCGCCACATCCTTCGCTGCCTCCACGGCGGCGCTGGATGAAGCATGTTCATTCGTATCCATTACGTTTGACAGTGCAGGTATCGGCTCCTTGAAGCTCATGCCTTGTCGGATAGCGGTTCGCCGTGCCGACCTGGTGTGTGACACAAACTTGAGAGTTTGATCCTGGCTCAGAACGAACGCTGGCGGCATGCCTAACACATGCAAGTCGAACGAGACCTTCGGGTCTAGTGGCGCACGGGTGCGTAACGCGTGGGAACCTGCCCTTAGGTTCGGAATAACT
>JBGSBH010000267.1:0-3057 GCA_041730635.1 Cypionkella sp. | reverse complement strand
CAGTCGGTGCCGCCATCCTGCACGGCGTAGGCCAGCAACTTTCCGTCTTCGCTGGGCGTCCATTCGGCCAGCGCGGTCGCGCCGTCCTTCGACCAGCCGGTGGGGTCGATCAGCACACGCGGCGCCCCGTTCAATCCGTCGCGGACGTACAGGACGCTCTGGTTCTGCAACCCGTCGTTCTTCGCGTAGAAATAGCTGTTTCCGCGCTTCCGAGGCAGGCCGTAGCGCTCGTAATCGTACAATTCCGTCATCCGCGCCTTGAAGGCGTCCTTGAGCGGCAGCGCGTCGAGATAGGCATCCGTGACCTTGTTCTGGGCGGCCACCCATGCCGCGACCTCGGCATCGTTGCGCACGTCGTTCTCGAGCCAGCGATAGGGATCGGCGATCGGCTCGCCGAACAGCGTCTCGACGGTATCGCCCCGCTCGGTCGCCGGATAGGCCGGCGCGGGTGCCGCGGCGGCGGGCTGGCTCATGGTGTCTCCGGCGTTTTGTGCGGCGGCGGGCGCGGCGGCGACGGCCAGCGAGGTGGCGGCGAGCAGCGCGGCAAGGCGGTGGGTCAACGGGCTCTCCCGGGGAAGCGACAGCCGTGCTTAGCTAGCCCCCGGTTGCTTGCAAGAACCTGACCCGGCCAAGACAGCAAAAAGGCCGGGTTTGCGCCCGGCCTTGTCGCTTTCGGACGATCCGCGCCGGCTCAGGCCGCCTCGAGCTCGTCCTCGTCCTGGTTCATGACCGGGCCCGAATCCTGTCCCTTGGCGGCGACGTCGCGGTCGACGAACTCGATGATCGCGATCGGCGCGGCGTCGCTCTGGCGGTAGCCGGCCTTGATGATCCGGGTGTAGCCGCCCTCGCGGCCCGCGTAGCGCTCGGCCAGCACGTCGAACAGTTTCCTCAGCTGCACGTCGTCGCCCAGCCGGCTGTGGGCGAGGCGGCGGTTGCTGAGGCCGCCGCGCTTCGCCAGCGTCACCAGCTTTTCGACGTAGGGCCGCAGCTCCTTCGCCTTGGGCGTGGTGGTCATGATCTGCTCGTGCTTGATCAGCGCGGCGGCGAGGTTCCTGAGCAGCGCGGCGCGGTGCCCGCTCTTGCGCTGCAGCTTGCGGCGCGAATGGCCGTGACGCATCTTTCGTTCTCCGTTCGTAAGGGGCCCGGATCAGGTAGCCCCATCCACGCGGGCTTCCCCGCGACGCGCGGCCCAAAGCCGAACGCCGCGGGAAAGTCAACCCGCGCCGGCGCGGCGCCTCAGCGGGCGACGCGCGCCCGCGTCTCGAGGTTGGCGATGCGCTGCTCGAGATAGGCGCGCTCCTCGGCCGTCGGCGTGATCCGCGCGTAGGCCGCCTCGAGCCGCACGAGGTCGCCGTGCTCGACGAGAAGCTGCGCGCGCGCGGCGGTGCTGAGCCCGCTGGTGGGAAGCGCGCTGGCGATCGCCGCAAGCCGGCTCCTGGCGGTGACCGGCGCAGCATACGCGACATCGCCCACCCGCACGTCGAGCGCATCGAGCCGCGCGTCGAGATCCTCACGCTCGGTCTGCGACAGGGCCCCGTCGCGCAGGTAGCCGGCTTCGACCTGGATCAATGCGGCATAGTCCGCCTTCAGCCGGGTCGCCGCGGTCCGCGTCAGCTTGCGCGCGGCGACCTGAGCATCGACGCGGCGGTTGAACTCGGCCTGGCCTTCGCCGACTTCGGCGCGCAGCTCGGTGAACCCGGTCGTGTAGCGCCCGTCGGCGAGCACCTGGAGCAGCTCGTTGTAGCGCGCCGTCAGCTCGTTTCGCTCGGTGGTGGTGAACGACCCGTCGGCGGCGTAACGCGCCTCGAGGTCGACCAGCGCGGCATAGTCGGTCTTCAGCCGGGTTCCCGTGGCGGCCGCCATCCGCCCCGCGCGCACGTCGGCATCGACCCGCGCGTCGAACTGCACCCGCTGATTGCCGAGCGGGGTGCGGCCGGCGCGCCACTGGCCCTCGAGCGAGGAATCGGCCGAGTTGCCCACGCCGAGCAGGTTGCCGAGGATCTGCCCGATCCGCTCGCGGGTGCTCGGGGTGCTCGAAGTGGTCGACTGCGCGGTTGCCGGGACCGCGGTGAGCGCGACCGAAGCCGCGGCAAGAAGGAGGGGGAATTTCATGGTCTTGACCCGTGATGGTTGATCTGCGGGCCTTGAACGGGCGCGACGGCTATCGGTTTCCGCGCCCTAAACGCGAAAGGGCCGCCCCACCCGGAGCGGCCCTTCCCGAAGTCACCCGAAGTTCGCTCGGTCAGCGGCTCAGCCGAGCAGCTCCTGCTCGAGCTTCTTGGCCATCTCCTCGATATTCTCGGGCGGCCAGCCGGGGATGTCCATGCCTAGCCGCAAGCCCATCGACGACAGCACTTCCTTGATCTCATTGAGCGACTTGCGGCCGAAGTTCGGGGTGCGCAGCATCTCCGCCTCGGTCTTCTGCACCAGGTCGCCGATGTAGATGATGTTGTCGTTCTTGAGGCAGTTCGCCGAACGGACCGACAGCTCGAGCTCGTCGACCTTCTTGAGCAGATAGCGGTTGAGCTGGTTGGCGTCGCTTTCTTCCGGCTGCGCCGCCAGGCCGATCATCGGGCTCGAGGAGACCGACATGCCTTCCTCGAAGTGGACAAACAGCGCGAGCTGATCCTGCAGGATCCGCGCGGCATAGGCCACCGCGTCTTCCGGGGTGACGGTGCCGTCGGTCTCGACCGTCAGGCTGAGCTTGTCGAAGTCGAGCTCCTGCCCGACGCGCGCGTTCTCGACCTTGTAGCTGACCTGGCGGACCGGCGAATACAGGCTGTCGACCGGGATCAGCCCGATCGGCGCGTCGACCGGCCGGTTGCCGACCGCGGGGACGTAGCCCTTGCCGGTGTCGGCGGTCAGTTCCATGTTGAGGTTCGCGCCCTCGTCGAGGTGGCAGATCACGAGGTCCTTGTTCATCACCTCGATGTCGCCCGACACCGCGATGTCGCCGGCGGTGACTTCGCCCGGGCCGGTGGCGGCAAGCTGGAGCCGCTTGGGCCCTTCGCCTTCCATCCTCAGCGCGATCTGCTTCACGTTGAGCACGATGTCGGT
>JBGSBH010000266.1:0-3061 GCA_041730635.1 Cypionkella sp. | reverse complement strand
GAACCGCCCGGTGATCCGCTCGACCAGCGCGTCCTCGTCGACCTCGAGCTCGATCACGTGGTCGAGCCGCCGGCCGTGACGGGCGAGGATCGCGTCGAGCGCGTGCGCCTGCGCCGCGGTGCGCGGGTAGCCGTCGAAGATCGCGCCCACGCCGGGCCCCATCGCGGTCAGTTCCTCGTCGATCAGCGCGCTGACGATCTCGTCCGACACGAGCTCGCCGCGCTCCATCACCGCCTTGGCCTCGCGCCCGACCGGGGTGCCGGCCCTGACCGCGGCGCGCAGCATGTCGCCCGTTGAAAGCTGGCGCATCCCGTGTTGTTCGACGAGCCGCTGCGCCTGGGTGCCCTTGCCCGCGCCGGGCGGTCCGAGAAGGATGATGTTCACGTCGCGCCCACCCCCGGCCTGCGATCAGCGCAGGCGGCCTTTCAACTTCGCCTTCTTGATCAGGTCGCCATACTGGTGCGCCAGCAGGTGCGACTGCATCTGGCTGATCGTATCGACGGTGACGTTGACCACGATCAGCAGGCTGGTGCCGCCCATCACCATCGCCACCCCGGTTTGGGTGAAGGTGAACTCGGGAATGACGCAGACCAGCGTCAGGTAGATCGCGCCTATCACGGTGATGCGGGTGAGCACGTAATCGAGATAGTCCTGCGTCCGCTTGCCCGGCCGGATGCCAGGGATGAAGCCGCCGTTCTTCTTGAGGTTCTCGGCGGTTTCCTCGGGGTTGAACACCACCGCGGTGTAGAAGAAGCAGAAGAACACGATGCCGATCGCGTAGAGCGCGAGGTACAGCGGCTGCCCGTGCTGCAGGTAGAAGTTCAAGGTGTTGATCACCCCGCCGGTGGTGCTCTCCGGGTCGATCGACTGGCCGGCGAACTGGCTGATCGTCAGCGGCAGCAGCAGCAGCGAGCTGGCGAAGATCGGCGGAATCACGCCCGAGGTATTGAGCTTCAGCGGCAGGTGGCTGCGGTCCGCCTGCATCATCCCCTTGGCGCTCGCGCGCTTGGGGTACTGGATCAGCAGCCGGCGCTGGGCGCGCTCCATGAAGCAGATGAACAGCACCACGCCGACGATCATCAGGATCATGCCGACGATCGCAAAGCCGCTGATCGAACCCGAACGCGCGCCTTCGAACAGGTTGGCGCCGAAGCTCGGGAACTGGGCGACGATGCCCGCCATGATGATCAACGACACGCCGTTGCCGATGCCCCGGCTGGTGATCTGCTCGCCGAGCCAGAGCAGGAACATCGTCCCGCCGACCAGGCTGATCACCGCGGTGACACGGAACATGAGGCCGGGCATGACGACCGCCTGCAGCCCGCTTTGCGCGCCATAGGCCTCGAGCCCCGAAGCGAGGAACCAGCCCTGGATCGCGCACAGGAACACCGTGCCGTAGCGGGTATACTGGTTCAGTTTCTGCCGGCCGGTGGCGCCTTCCTTCTTCAGCGCGGCGAGCGCCGGGTGAAGCGCGGCGGCGAGCTGGATCACGATCGAGGCGGTGATGTAGGGCATCACGCCGAGCGCGATGAGGCTCATGCGCTCGAGGCTGCCGCCCGAGAAGGTGTTGAACAGGTCGAGAATGCCGCCGCGGGTCTGCTCGTAGAGCGACTCCAGGATCAGCGGGTTGACGCCGGGCAGCGGCACGAAGCTCAGGAACCGGAACACGATCAGCGCGCCGATCGTGAACCAGATGCGCTTCTTGAGCTCGGTGGCCTTGGAGAAATTTGCGAGGCTGAGACTGCTCGCGATATTGTCGGCGCGTGATGCCATGGGATTACCGAAATCCTGTTCTCGCGGCCGGCCCCTCCCGGCGCAGGGAGGCTACATAGGAAGCGCGGGGACCGATGTCGAACCCCGCGCCGCCGGTTTTGCCTACTTGCCGGCCTTCTGGGCCTTGGCCGCCTTGTTGGCAGCGGCGCGCTCGGCCTTTTTCTCCGCTTCCGGGCGGTCCGCCGCGATCACCTCGACCGAGCCGCCCGCCTTCTCGACCGCTTCGATCGCGCCCTTGCTGGCGCCGGCGACGCGGAAAGCGACCTTGGCCGTGAGCGTGCCCTTGCCGAGCAGGCGCACGCCGTGCTTGGCGCTGCGCGCAAGGCCGGCCGCCTTGAGCGCATCGTGGTCGAGCGTGCCGCCGGCGTCGAGCGAGCCGGCGTCGATGAACTTCTGCACCATGCCGAGGTTGACCTCGGCGTAGTCCTTGCCGTTCGGATTGTTGAACCCGCGCTTCGGCAGCCGCATGTGGAGCGGCATCTGGCCGCCTTCGAAGCCCTTCACGGCCACGCCCGAGCGGGCCTTCTGGCCCTTCTGGCCGCGCCCGGCGGTCTTGCCCTTGCCCGAGCCGATGCCGCGGCCGACCCGCAGCCTGCGGTGGCGCGCGCCTTCGTTGTCGCGGATGTCGTTCAGTTTCATATCAATGCACTCGCTTTCGCTTCGGTCGCGCGTTGGAAAGGTCAGTCGACGATCTCGACCATGTGCGGCAGCTTGGCGATCGCGCCGCGGACTTCGGCCGAATCCTCGACCTCCACCACGCGGTGCATCTTGCCGAGGCCCAGCCCGACCAGGATCTTCTTCTGGCTTTCGGGGCGGCGGATCGGGCTGCCGATCTGCTTGAGCTTGATCTTCGCCATAAGATTTACTCCACGAGCGCCGCGGCGTCGGCTTCCGCCTCGGCCTGGCTCGCGCCGCCGCGACCGAGCAGGTCGGCGACCTTCTTGCCGCGGCGCTGGGCGACCGACTTCGGCGAAGTCTGGTCGGTCAGCGCGGCGAAAGTGGCGCGGATCATGTTGTAGGGGTTCGAGGTGCCGACCGACTTGGTCACCACGTCGGCGACGCCCAGGCTCTCGAACACCGCGCGCATCGGTTGGATCGCCCCGAATGGACGGCGGTGAATAATAGCAATGGCGAAATCTATCTCACGCTGACGAATGGCAACGCCACCAGCCGCCCGCTGGCTGGCACCGATCCCGCCAATCCGCGACACTATAATGATCCGCGCACCAATGGCACGGCTCAGCGCGGCAACCCCAACGGCCACATCATCCGCTTGCGCGAAACCGGC
>JBGSBH010000265.1:0-3069 GCA_041730635.1 Cypionkella sp. | reverse complement strand
CTTTCATGGCGGCCGGCCGCCGATGCCCGGAAGCGCCGGGGGCCGGTGGTCTAGCCGGCTGCCTCGAGCTGCCGTTCGCCCAGCGCGCGCTCGCCGCGGGCGTAGACGAATTCCTCGCCGCCCAGATCGATCGCGGGGATTTCCTCGCGCTCGCGCCAGTAGTCCTGGTTGTGGCGCCATTCGGGCTTGTCGCCGCGGCGCGGTAGCCGGTCGAGCCCGCGCATCAGGTAGCCGGGGTTGAAGTTGTCCGCCTCGATCCACGGCAGCAGCTCCATGCCCCGGTCCTCCGCGCGCAAGGCGACCTCCACCCGCGTCGCGCCGGCCGCATCCATCCGCTTGAGCAGCGCGCAGACGAAATCGCCGAGCATGTCGACCCGCAAGGTCCAGCTCGCGCGGAAGTAACCCATCACCCAGACGAGGTTGGGTACCCCGGTGAACATCATCCCGCGGTAGGTCACCGTGTCGTGCCAGTCGACCGGGGCGCCGTCGACGAAGAACGGGATGGCGCCCATCACCGACAGTTCGAAGCCGGTGGCGGCGACGATCAGATCGGCTTCGATCTCCTCGCCCGAGGCGGTGCGCACGCCGCGCTCGGTGAAGCGCTCGATCGTGTCGGTGACCACGGTGAGCTGGCCGGAAACGGCGGCCTTGAACACGTCGCCCTCGGGGCAGAACGCCAGCCGCTGCTGCCACACCCGGTACTTGGGCGTGAAGTGCGGCTCGAACGCGAAATCGGGATCGCCCGAAAACTGCCGGATCAGCGCCTTCAGTTCCTCGAACACCGCCTCGGGCTCCTCGCGGCAGCGGCGGGTGAGCAGGTCCTGATCGTGCATGATCTGCTGGCGGACCACCCGATGGACCGTCGGCTCGTCGATCCCGACCTGGCGCAGCCGGTCGGCGAGTTCGTTCCTGTTCTCCGAGCAGAAGAAATAGGTCGGCGAGCGCTGCAGCATCGTCACGTGTGCGGCCTTCTCGGCGAAGGCGGGGACGATCGTCGCCGCGGTGGCGCCCGAGCCGATCACCAGCACGCGCTTGCCGGCGTAGTCGTATGCCGGATCCCACGACTGCGCGTGGACGAAGTCGCCCTTGAAATCGGCCAGGCCGCGTTCGGCCCAGTCCGGCGGAATGTAGGGCCGCTGGTGATCGTAGTAGCCCTGGCACATCCACAGGAAGCGGCAGGTGAAGGTCTGCACGGTCCCGTCGGCCAGCCGCTCGGCCTCGACCGTCCACAGGTCGGTCGCGCGCGAGAACGCGCAGCGGACGATCCTGTGGCCGTAGCGGATGTGTTCGCCGATGCCGCTCTCCTCGATCACCTCGCCCATGTACTTGAGGATCTCCGCCGCACTGGCGATCGGCGCGCCGACCCACGGTTTGAAACGGTAGCCGAACGTGTAGAGATCGCTGTCGGAGCGAACGCCGGGGTACTTGTGCGTCTCCCAGGTGCCGCCGAACGTGTCCTTCATTTCGAGGATCGCGTAGCTTTTCTCCGGGCACTGGTCCTGCAGGTGCCAGGCCGAGCCGATGCCCGAGATCCCCGCGCCGACGATCAGCACGTCGACATGGGTGGCGGCGGCGGGCGCGGGCACGGGGGTCATCTGGTTCATCGGGCCTCTCCCTTCCCCCGAGGATAACCACGCGGTTGCGGCGAGACTTTGACCGAGATCAACCCTGCGCTGGACCGCCGCGTGCGAAGCGTCTACACTTAGCTCACCCCGGGGAGCCTGTGCAGGCTGAGAGGCGGGCGTCACGCCCCGCGACCCGTCGAACCTGAACCCGTTAGCACGGGCGGAGGGAGGGCCGGCACCCGCGCTCTTTTTCCGTCCCATCGAGGAGCGCGCCGTGGCGGACATCAACTCAAAGCTCGAAATCGGCGTTACCACCGGCCCGATCCGCGGCAGCCGCAAGGTGCACGTCGGCCCGCGCAAGGTCGCCATGCGCGAGATCGACCTCGAGCCGTCGAGCGGGGAGCCGCCGGTGCGGGTCTACGACACCAGCGGCCCGTTCACCGATCCCGCCGCCAGCATCGACATCCGCGCCGGGCTGCCGCAGCTGCGCCGCCCGTGGCAGCTCGCCCGCGGCGACGTGGAGGAATGCGCGGCGCGGGAGGTGCGGCCGGAGGACAACGGCCGGCTTGGACCCGATCGTTCGGGCGGGGTGCCGGCGTTCCCCAACGTGGCGAGGACCGTGCTGCGCGCCAAGCCGGGTGCGAACCTCAGCCAGATGCACTACGCGAGGGCCGGCATCGTCACCCCCGAGATGGAATACGTCGCGGAGCGCGAGAACCTCGGCCGCGCACAGCTCAAGCGCGAACGCGACGGCGAAGGGTGGGGCGCCAGCATTCCCGACTACGTCACCCCCGAATTCGTCCGCGACGAGGTGGCGCGGGGACGGGCAATCATCCCTTCGAACGTCAACCACCCCGAAGCCGAGCCGATGGCGATCGGCCGCAACTTCCTAGTCAAGATCAACGCCAATATCGGCAACAGCGCGGTCGCCAGCGACGTCGCCTCCGAGGTCGACAAGATGGTCTGGGCGATCCGCTGGGGCGCCGACACGGTGATGGACCTCTCGACGGGCCGCAACATCCACGACACCCGCGAATGGATCATCCGCAACAGCCCCGTCCCCATTGGCACCGTGCCGATTTACCAGGCGCTCGAGAAAGTCGGCGGGATCGCCGAGGAGCTCACCTGGGAGATCTTCCGCGACACCCTGATCGAGCAGGCCGAGCAGGGCGTCGACTACTTCACCATCCACGCCGGGGTTCGGCTGCCGTACATTCCGCTCACCGCGAAACGCGTCACCGGGATCGTCAGCCGCGGCGGCTCGATCATGGCCAAGTGGTGCCTCGCGCATCACAAGGAATCGTTCCTCTACGAACGGTTCGACGAGATCACCGAGATCATGAAGGCCTACGACATCGCCTATTCGCTGGGCGACGGCCTGCGCCCCGGCTGCATCGACGACGCCAACGACGAGGCCCAGCTCGGCGAGCTGGCCACCCTCGGCGAGCTTACCAAGATCGCCTGGGGCCACGACGTGCAGGTGATGATCGAGGGCCCCGGCCAT
>JBGSBH010000264.1:0-3084 GCA_041730635.1 Cypionkella sp. | reverse complement strand
GTTTAGAGAGCATTACTTCTCAGCGACGCCTAAAGCACGAACAGTCGCTACGTTGATGTAACGATCGCCGTCAACAGGCAAACCTTTAGCTTTTTGGTAGCCACGAACAGCTGCCAATGTACCTGCATCGATTGAACCATCTGTACGACCAGTAGCGTAACCCGCTTTAGTCAAAGCAGATTGAATCTCTGATAATTTAGCAGGCGTTGCATTGGTTTCGCACAAAATCTGACGCCATTCGCTCTTCGCAGGCGCTGTCATCGTTGTGTTAGTTTTTGTGGTGTACTCAGCAGGTACTTCTGCACGTACTTCGCGTGCTGGAGTAACTAGCTTGCTGGTTGGAACCATACGGTACTCAGCTGGAACAACGACTTCGCGTGTTGTAGGTGGTGTTTTCTGCACAGTTTTAGTCACTGTGGTGTACTCAGCTGGAATCTCGATTGAACGAGTTGAAGCAGGCTGGTCAATCACTTGTGTAGAAACAGTCTCATATACCGCGGGTACTTCAACTAAGCACAATACATCGCCAGCGTTTGGATCGATGTTTTGCAATGCACGCTCAGCAGCGGTCAACTCTGAAGAGCGCTTCCACGCTGTGGATGCTGCCAGCACCACACCCTTGTCGGCATATTCGGCGGCGACTTTCTCCAGCACCGGGGTGAGCGCCCTGCACGGCCCGCACCACTCGGCCCAGAAATCGAGCACCACGAGCTTGGTCATCGACGGCTCGACGACGTCCTTGCGGAAGCGCTCGACCGCTTTGGTCTCCTCGAGATTGAGCCCCATGCTGGCCACGCGTCGTTCCCCTTGCCGCTGCTGCGCGCCATGGCGGCGCTTCGTGCCGCGTCATGTGGGCTTTCGCGGAGATTTGTGAAGCGAAAAGAGCGCCCGCGTTTTCCCGCTTGCCGGGGCGCGGCACGGTTGCTAATCGCGCGCCTCCCCGGCCCGGCACCATCCGCGGCCGACGCCAGTGAGCGGGCGTAGCTCAGGGGTAGAGCACAACCTTGCCAAGGTTGGGGTCGAGAGTTCGAATCTCTTCGCCCGCTCCATTTGCCTCGTCATCCTGGCCGCTGGTCGCACTCCGTGCGCGGATAGCCGATTCAGCGCGCAGGAAAGGCTTGCAGAACCCGGAGCGGGCGCTAGGAGCCGCCAGGTGACAATGTATCATCCCATCGCGCTGCGTGCAGCGCTGCTCGCCACCGCTGCCTTCGCCGCGGTCCCTGCCCTTGCGCAAACGGCCCGGCCCGCGCCCCCGCCGCCGCAGGAGGACGATTATCACGGCCGTTCGGGCGATCAGATCGTCATCACCGCGGCACCGGGGCTCGAACAGCTCGACGTGCTCGCCGGCGTCTCGGTCGTCGAGGGCGCCGAACTTCAGCGCAACCTCGCGGGCCAGATCGGCGATGTCCTGACCAAGCTGCCGGGGGTCTCCGCGACGAGCTTTTCGCCCGGCGCGTCGCGGCCGGTCCTGCGCGGTTTCGCCGGCGAACGGGTGCGCGTGCTGGTCGACGGGATCGGCACGATCGACGTGTCCAACACTTCCGCCGATCATGCGACCACGATCGACCCGCTGACCGCCGAGCGGATCGAGGTCCTGCGCGGCCCGGCGGTCCTGCTCTACGGCAGCCAGGCGATCGGCGGCGCGGTCAACGTGATCGACAAGCGGATCCCGCAGCGGCTGCTCGAGGAGCCGTTCCATATCGATGCGATCGGCGCGATCGACAGCGCCTTTGACCTGCGCCAGGGCGGCGCGTCGCTCGATCTGCCGCTCGGCGGCGGTTTCGTCGCGCACGTCGACGGCGCCTACAGCCGCACCGACGACGTCGAGATCCCCGGCTACGTCCTGTCGCGGGACTTGCGGGCCGATGTGCTGGCCGACGCCGAGGAGGAAGCGGAGGAAGGTCACTTCGACGAGGCGGCGGAACTGCGCGAGCTCGCCGAGCAGCGCGGCGTGCTGCCCAACAGCGCGACCGAGACCTGGAGCGCCAACGCCGGAATCGCTTTCTTTGCCGGCGAGAGCAACCTCGGCGCGTCGATCGGCTGGTACGATACCGCGTACGGCGTCCCGACCCGTCCGGGTGCGGGCCATGCGCATGGCGATGAAGAGGAAGGCGAAGGCGAAGAGGGCGACGAGCACGGCGAGGAGCCGGTCACGATCGGCCTGCGCCAGTTCCGCGCCGACATGCGCGGCCGGCTGGCGCTGGGCGACGGGCTGTTCTCGGCGCTCAACACCCGCGTCGGCTATAGCGACTATACCCACACCGAGTTCGAGGGCGACGAGGTCGGCACCGTGTTCGATACCAAGGGGGTGGAGGCCCGCGCGGTGCTCGAACAGAACCGCCGCGGCGGCTGGGGCGGCTCCACCGGCGTGCAGTTCTACTTCCGCGACTTCGATGCGTTCGGCGCGGAGGCCTATGTGCCCAAGAACGCGACCGAGCAGCTCGCGCTGTTCACGCTGCAGGAATTCTCGCTCGATCCCGTCCAGCTCGAGCTCGCCGGGCGCTACGAGGCGACCACCGTCGAATCGCAGATCGTCGGCTTCGACCGCTCGTTCGACACCTTTTCAGGCGCCTTGGGGCTGGCGTACGAGACGCCCGGCGGGTTGCGCGTCGGGGTCACCGGCAGCCGGGCCGAACGTGCGCCGAGCGCCGAGGAGCTGCTGTCGAACGGCCCGCACATCGCCACCCAGGCGTTCGAGGTCGGCGATCCGGCGCTCGAGGTCGAGGGCGCCTGGGGGCTCGAGGCCTATGCGCGCGGCACGATCGGCGCGGGCACGATCAGCCTCGCCGCGTTCAAGAACTGGTTCGACGATTACATCTACCTCGCCGAAACGGGCGACGAGGAAGACGGGCTGCCGGTGTTCGTCTATCGCCAGAGCGATGCGACTTATTACGGCATCGAAGGCGAGATCAGCTATCCGCTGATCCGCTCGGACGCCTTCTCGCTGATCGCCGACGTGCGCGGCGACTATGTCCGCGCGACCCTGGCCGACGGTACGCCGGTGCCGCGCATCCCCCCGCTGCGGTTGCTCGGCGCGCTCCGTTTTTTCCTAGTTTAAATAACACCCCTGTTGTAGCCATATAA
>JBGSBH010000263.1:0-3088 GCA_041730635.1 Cypionkella sp. | reverse complement strand
CCCGGCGCGGCCCGCGGCGCAGGTCGCCGCAGGCGAACACCGCCGGCTCGCGGGGGGCGTAGGAGCGGGGGGCGGCGGCGACGTTGCCGCGCTCGTCGAGCGCGACGCCCGATTGGTCGATCAAGCCGGCCTTGCGCGGGCCGACGAACCCCATCGCCAGCAGGATAAGATCGGCGGGAATGGTGAACGTGCTGCCGGGGATTTCCTCCATCCGGCCTGCGCGCCATTCGACCCGCACGCATTCGAGCCCGGTGACCGCGCCGCCCTCGCCCACCACGCGCTTGGCCAGCACCGACCAGTCGCGGGTAACCCCTTCCTCGTGGCTCGACGAGGTGCGCAGCTTCAGTGGCCAGTGCGGCCAGGTGAGCGCCTTGTCTTCCTTCTCGGGCGGGCGCGGCATGATCTCGAGCTGGACGACGCTTGTCGCGCCCTGGCGGTTCGAGGTGCCGACGCAGTCGCTGCCGGTGTCGCCGCCGCCGATCACGATCACCCGCTTGCCGGTGGCCACCAGGCTGCCGCGCGGCGCGGCGCGCACCTCGTCGTCGCCCGTGTTGCGCTTGTTCTGCTGGGTGAGGAACTCCATCGCCAGCCGCACGCCCGGCAGCTCGGCGCCCGGTATCAGCAGCCGCCGCGGCTCTTCCGCCCCGCCGGCGAGCACCACCGCGTCGAAGTTCTCCTTGAGCGAAGCGAACGAGACGTCGACCCCGACCTCGGTGCTCGTGCGGAAGGTGACGCCCTCGGCCTCCATCTGCACCGCGCGGCGGTTGACCAGGTGCTTTTCCATCTTGAAGTCCGGGATGCCGTAGCGGAGCAGCCCGCCCAATCGGTCGCTCTTTTCGAACACCGTCACCGAATGGCCGACGCGGGCGAGCTGCTGCGCGCAGGCGAGGCCGGCCGGGCCCGAGCCGACGATTGCAACCCGCTTGCCGCTGCGCGAGGCCGGCGGTTCGGGCACGATCCAGCCCTCGCGCCAGCCGCGGTCGGCGATCGCGCACTCGATCGACTTGATCGTCACCGGCGCGTCGAGCAGGTTCAGCGTGCAGCTCGCTTCGCACGGGGCGGGGCAGATGCGCCCGGTGAATTCGGGGAAGTTGTTGGTGGCGTGCAGCGTATCGAGCGCGCGGCGCCAATCGGCTTCGTAGACCAGCTGATTCCAATCGGGGATCAGGTTGTTCACCGGGCAGCCGTTGTGACAGTACGGGATCCCGCAATCCATGCACCGCGCCGCCTGCTGGCGGATGTCCGGCTCGGGATGCGGCCGCAGGAACTCCTTGTAATGCCGGAGCCGTTCCTGCGGCTCGGCGTAACCGACGTCCCGGCGCGGATATTCGAGAAAGCCGGTTTCCTTGCCCATCACTCGGCCGCCTCGAACGCCGCCTCTTCGCGCTCGGCCTCGAGCTGGCGCAGCGCTCTCGCGTAGTCGGTCGGCATCACCTTGACGAAGCGGCCGAGCGCGGTGTCCCAGTCGTCCAGGATAGCGCCGGCGATCGTGCTGCCGGTGTGCAGCCTGTGCCGTTCGACGAGAATCCGCAGCCGCTCGGCGTCATGGCGCAGCATGTCGCCCATGCCCGCGTCTTCGACATTGCGCGCGCGCTGCAGCGGCCGGCCGGTTCCCTCTTCCTCGTCGCGGACCGCGCTCACCGGCGCCAGGTCGACCTGCGCGGTGTTGCACAGCTTGGCGAATGCGCCGTCCTCGTCATAGACATAGGCGACCCCGCCGCTCATTCCCGCGGCGAAGTTGCGCCCGGTGCGGCCGAGCACGACCACCACACCGCCGGTCATGTACTCGCAGCCGTGGTCGCCGCAGCCTTCGGCGACCGCGATCGCTCCCGAATTGCGCACCGCGAAGCGCTCGCCGGCGACCCCGGCGAAGTACGCCTCGCCGGCGATCGCGCCGTAGAGCACGGTGTTGCCGACGATGATGTTGGCCCGCGGATCGCGCCCGGTACCTTCCGGCGGGCGGACGACGATGCGGCCGCCCGACAGGCCCTTGCCGACGTAGTCGTTGGCGTCGCCGGTCAGGCGCAGGGTGATTCCATGCGCGAGCCAGGCGCCGAAGCTTTGCCCGGCGACCCCGGTGAACTCGATGCGGATGGTATCGGGCGCAAGACCCTGGTGGCCGTGCCGCCGCGCGACTTCGCCCGATAACATCGCCCCGGTCGCGCGATTGGCGTTGCCGATCACGCGCTCGATCTGCACCGGTACGCCGCTGCGAAGCGCTGGCTCGCTCCGCTCGATCAGCTCGGTGTCGAGCACCGCGCCGAGCCCGTGGTCCTGCTCCTCCGCCTGGCACAGCGGGCGGCCGGCCGCCGGCTCGACCCGGTGGAGCAGCCGCGACAGGTCGATGCCGTGCGCCTTCCAGTGCCGATCGCAACGCGCCATGTCGATCCGGTCGACCCGGCCGATCATCTGCTCGACGGTGCGGAAGCCCATCTCGGCCATGATCGCGCGCAGTTCCTCGGCGACGAAGAAGAAGTAGTTGATGACGTGCTCGGGGGTGCCGGCGAAGCGGGCGCGCAGCACCGGGTCCTGCGTCGCCACCCCCACCGGGCAGGTGTTGAGGTGGCACTTCCTCATCATGATGCAGCCGGCGGCGATTAGCGGCGCGGTGGCGAAACCGAACTCGTCGGCCCCCAGCAGTGCGCCGATGGCCACGTCGCGCCCGGTCCTGAGGCCCCCGTCGACCTGCACCGCGATGCGGCTGCGAAGATCGTTCAGGAGAAGCGTCTGCTGGGTCTCGGCGAGCCCGATCTCCCACGGGGATCCCGCGTGGGTGAGGCTGGTCAGCGGCGAGGCGCCGGTGCCCCCCTCGTAGCCCGAGATGGTGACGTGGTCCGCCTTGCACTTGGCGACCCCGGCGGCGACCGTCCCGACTCCCACCTCGGCCACCAGCTTGACCGAGATGCGCGCGCGCCGGTTGACGTTCTTCAGGTCGTGAATGAGCTGCGCGAGGTCCTCGATCGAATAGATGTCGTGGTGCGGTGGCGGGGAGATGAGGCCGCCGCCCGGGGTCGAGTGGCGGACCATGCCCCAGACCGTATCGACCATTTGTCCGGGGAGCAGGCCGCCCGCGCCGGGTTTGGCCCCC
>JBGSBH010000262.1:0-3106 GCA_041730635.1 Cypionkella sp. | reverse complement strand
CGCGGCCGCCCCCCCCCCCCCCCCCCCGCGGCTCCACATCGTCGGCCGCGCCCCGACCGCCGAAGTGCGCGCGTGCGAGGGGATGAGCGGCACCCGGGTGTGGGGCGAAGTGCCCGACGTGCGGCCCTTCCTCGCCGCCGCCGACCTGGTGCTCGCCCCGCTGGCGATTGCGCGCGGCATCCAGAATAAGGTGCTCGAAGCGATGGCGATGGCCCGGCCGGCGGTGCTGTCGGGCGAGGCTGCGACCGGGATCGGCGGCACCGACGGCGTGCACTATGCGGTCGGCGGCGACGATGCCGCGCTGGTCGCGCGCGCGCTGGGGTTGCTGGCCGACGCGCCGGGCGCCGCGGCGATGGGGGCGGCGGCTCGGCGGTTCGTGCTCGCCGAGAAGAGCTGGCCGGCCGCGCTCGCGCCGCTGGCCGAGATCATCGGGCGGGCCGGGGCCCGGCGCGATGCGGCCTGAGCTCGCCCTGATTGCGACTGCGGCCGATCCGTGGCGGACAGCGATGGTCCGCCTCGCCCTCGCCTGGGCCGCGCTGATCACCGCGACCTTCGGCGAGTGGCGCGCGATGGCGCACCAGTGGTGGAACATCGATACCTACAACCACGTGCTGTTGGTGCCGGCGATCCTCGCCTGGCTGGTCTGGCTGCGGCGAGACGAGCTAGCGCGGGTTGAGCCGCGGGCCTGGTGGCCGGGACTGGTGTGGCTCGGGGCGGGGCTGGTGATGTCGCTGGCAGGGCGCGCCGTGGAGGTGAACCTGCTCGCCCAGGCGGGAGCCCTCGCCGCGCTGCAGGGCGCGCTGCTCGCAATGCTGGGCGTTCGCGTCGCGCTCGTGCTCGCCTTTCCGCTGCTCTACGCGGCGTTCCTCGTGCCGTTCGGGGACGAGCTTATCCCCGCGCTGCAGCAAGTCACCGCACACATCGCGATCGGGCTCACACATGCGAGCGGGGTGCCCGCGATCAGCGACGGGCTCGTTATCGACACGCCGGGCGGCAAGTTCATCGTCGCCGAGGAGTGCTCAGGGGTGAAATTCCTCGTCGCGATGACGGCGCTTTCGGTATTGGTGGCGTGGACCGGGTTCGCCCGCTGGCAGCGCCGGGTCGCGCTGGTCGTCGGCGCGGCGGTGGTCTCGATCCTCGCCAACGGGGTCCGCGCGTGGGGAACGATCTACGTCGCGCAATGGGTCGGCGCCGAGCGGGCGGGGGGGTTCGACCACATCGTCTACGGCTGGGTGTTCTTCGCTTGTGTCATCGCGCTCGTGCTGGGCGCCGCGTGGCGCTGGTTCGAACGCGAGCCGGCCGAAGCAGGGCTGAGCGCCGAGGAGGCGGGCCGGCATCCGCTCGCCCACCTGGAACGGTTCTCGACGAGCCCCGACGTCGCGCTCGCGGCGATCGCCGCGGTCGCGATCGGCTTTGCCGCGCTCGCCGCGCTGGTCTAGGGCCCGCGCCGATGTGCGGGATCGCCGGAATATTCCACTGCGGCACGATGAAGCCGGTCGATCCCGCGCGGGTTGCGCGGATGTGCGATGCGATCGCGCACCGCGGGCCCGACGGCAGCGGCGTGTGGACCGCGCCCGGGGTGGGGCTCGGCCACCGCCGGCTGTCGATCATCGACCTCGCCGGCTCGCCGCAGCCGATGGCCTCGCCCGACGGGCAAGCGATGCTGGTGTTCAACGGCGAGATCTACAACTTCCGCGAGCTGCGGCGCGAGCTCGAAACGAAGGGCGCACGCTTCCGCACCCAGGGCGATAGCGAGGTCATCCTCGCCGCCTGGCGTCAATGGGGTACGGGCTGCCTCGACAGGCTGCACGGCATGTTCGCCTTCGCGATCTACGACCAGCAGCGGCGCGAGCTGTTTCTCGCCCGCGACCGGCTGGGAGTTAAGCCGCTGTTCACCGCCATGCTCAGCGACGGCAGTCTCGCCTTCGCTTCCGAGCTCAAGGCGCTGCTGGCGCATCCGCTGCTGCGGCGCGAGGTCGATCCCCTGGCGGTCGAGGACTACATGGCCTGGGGCTACGTCCCCGATCACCACTCGATCCTCAAGGGCGTCGAAAAGCTCCCCGCCGGCCACTACCGATTGCTGAAGCACGACACACCGCCGGCCGCGCCGGTGCGCTGGTGGGATGTCAGCTTCGCCGAGCGCCGCCGGGAGAGCGCCGCCGACCTTGAAGCCGAGCTCCTGTTCCGCTTGCGCGAGGCGGTGACAAGCCGGATGGTCGCCGACGTGCCCCTGGGCGCGTTCCTTTCGGGCGGTGTCGACAGCTCGAGCGTGGTCGCGCTTATGGCGGAGGCGAGCCGCGAGCCGGTGCGCACCTGCTCGATCGGGTTCGACGACGCGGGGCTCGACGAAACCGCTTACGCCCGCGAGGTCGCCGGCCTGTTCGCGACCGACCATCGCGAGCGCATCGTGGCCAGCGACGACTTCGCCATGGCCGACCGGCTAGCGGCGATGTTCGACGAACCGTTCGCCGATGCCAGCGCGCTGCCGACCTGGCGGGTGTGCCAGCTCGCCCGCGAGAGCGTCACCGTGGCGCTGTCGGGCGACGGCGCAGACGAGGCCTTCGCGGGCTATCGCCGACAGCGGTTCCATCTCGCCGAGGAACGGGCGCGGATGGTGCTCCCCGGCGGCCTGCGCGCACCTCTATTCGGCACGCTCGGCGCGGTCTGGCCGAAGGCCGACTGGGCGCCGCGCGCATTGCGGGCCAAAACCACCTTCCAGTCGCTCGCCGCTCCCGGCGAGGAGGGATACGCCCGCGCGCTGACCGTGACCGCACCCGAGATCCGGGCGGGGCTCTACGCGCCCGACCTGGCGAGTGCGCTCAGCGGCTACCGCGCCGAACAGCCGCTGGTCGAGCGGATGCGCACCGCGCCCGCGCGCTCCGGGCTCGACCGCGCGCAATACGCCGATCTTACTTTCTGGCTGCCGGGCGACATCCTCACCAAGGTCGATCGCACCAGCATGGCGGTGAGCCTCGAGGCGCGCGAGCCGCTGCTCGATCTCCGACTTGTCGAGTTCGCCGCCGGCTTGCCCGAGCGGCTGCGCATCCGCGGCGGGCAGGGCAAATGGCTGCTCAAGCACGCAATGGAGCGATACCTTCCGCGCGAG
>JBGSBH010000261.1:0-3130 GCA_041730635.1 Cypionkella sp. | reverse complement strand
GGCGGCGCGGGGGGCGGGGGGCCCCCCCCGCGGCCGGGGGAGCCCTACACCGCCCCCGCGCCCGAGCAGGTGGCGACCGGTCCCGACGCGGGCGCGGCCTCCTCGGCGCTCGAGCAGCTCGTCGACGCGGTCGCAGCCGGTGACGTCGAGGCCGCCGAGGCGCTCGCCGACCCCGAGGACGCCGGAGCGGGCGAGCAGCTGGGCGCCCTGGCGAGCAACGGCGAAGAGCTGGCCGTCGAGGACCTCGACCTGCGCTACGTCGACGAGGTGACCGGCGTGGCCGAGGGCCGCTGGTCGGCCGCCGTCGACGCCGCCTGGGCCTTCGGCGGCTTCGCCGCCGACCCGGCGCGCACCGAGGTGTTGGTCGGTTTCCGGGCCACCGCCGAGGACGTGTGGATCACCTCCGTGGGCGGGGGCGACCGGCGCACCCCGCTGTGGATGACGGGCCCACTCACGGTCGACCGCACCGAGGATGCCCTCGTGCTGGTGGCCGGCTCGCCCGGCAGTATCGACGCCTACGCCCGTGCCGCGGAGGCGGCGGTGCCGGTCGTGCGGCGCGTCGTCCCGCAGTGGCGCAGCGGCCTCGTAGTCGAGGTAGCCGCCGACCTGGACCAGCTCGGCGCCGCGCGCGCCGGCGCGCCCGCCGCGCGCAGCGAGCGATAGAGGCTGCTTCCCGCCACGCCGCGAATGCGCAGCGGGGTGCGGTCGACCCGGATCGGCCGGCGCGCGAGCGCCAGCCCGCCGTCGCCGCGCTCGACCGCCAGCGCGAGGTCGAACCGCGCGCGGAAGGCGAGCGATTCGAGCGGCCGCGGCGCGCCCGGCGCGGGGCGGCGGCCGCGGGTGATGGCGCTCTGGGTGCCCGGCGCGATGTCGCCCGCCGGGACGGCCTGCGACACGAGGCCGAGCACGCGGGCAGCGTCGGCGTTGCCGATGCCGGCGCGCTGCAGCATGCGCGCGAAGCTGTCGCCGCGCGCCAGCGTGGCCGTCACTGCGATCGTCGGCCGCTCGGGGGCGGCGCGGAGCGGGACGACGGCTTCGGTAGCGGCCATCTGGCGGCCGCTATCGCCGCCCAGCGCCAGCGGCATGATCATCTGGCTGCGGAACTCGTCGCGTACCGCGTCGTCGACCCGCGTGGCGGGTGCCGCCTCGAGCGGCGCGAAGCCCGGCCACAGCGCGAGGCTGAACGCGCTGAGCCCGAGGAAGGTGCCGAAACCGCGAAACCAGCGGCGGCTGCCGATTCCGTCGGCGAGATCGGGGGCGAGGTCGATCCGGGCGAGCTTCTGCTCGGCCTCCCACCGCCACGCATCCCACCGCCGCGCCAGCGCGCGCGCGCGGCGGAGCGCGGCCGGTTCGGCCTCGCGCGCGATCTGCGCGTGGGTCAGCGCCGCGGCGCGCCACCCGGGCACCCCGTCGGCGGGGCCATGCCCCGGCAGGTCGATGTCGCGCGGCTGGAACAGCGCGTCCTCCATGGCAAGGGCGCTAGCGCGGCAAGTCCAGTCGTCCGCGCCGGCCATTCGTGGGTCCGAGGCGCCGTCCTGCCCGATCGGAGTTAACGCCGCGCTAAAATGCACGCGGGCGCCCCCGCCGGCGAGGCGCGCGGCGAACGAAATCATGCGGTTGCCGCGGCCCGGCGGCGATGCCACATGACGGGGCGTGACGATCAAGGCGGTCCTCGGGCCCACCAACACCGGCAAGACGCATCTCGCGATCGAGCGGATGTGCGGCCATTCCTCCGGCGCGATCGGCTTTCCGCTGCGGCTGCTCGCGCGCGAGGTCTACGACCGGGTCGTGGCGCTGAAGGGGGAGCGCCAGGTCGCGCTGATCACCGGCGAGGAGCGGATCGTGCCGAGGGACGCGCGCTACTTCTGCTGCACCGCCGAAGCCATGCCTGTCCTGAGCGGCCGCCGCAGGCGGGCGGCCGCAGGGCCGCGGCCGGGTGGCGATCACGCCTTCGTCGCGCTCGACGAGGCGCAGCTCGCCGCCGACCGCGAGCGCGGGCACGTGTTCACCGACCGGCTGCTGCACGCGCGCGGGCGCGAGGAGACGATGCTGCTCGGTTCGGCCACGCTCGAGCCGATGATCCGCGCGCTCGTGCCCAGGGCCGAGATCGTCTCGCGCCCGCGCTTCTCGACGCTGACGTACGCCGGCTCGACCAAGCTCAGCCGGCTGCCGCCGAGGAGCGCGGTGGTCGCCTTCTCGGCCGAGCAGGTCTACGCGGTGGCGGAGATGCTGCGCCGCTTCCGCGGCGGGGCGGCGGTGGTGATGGGCGGCCTCAGCCCCGAGACCCGCAACAAGCAGGTCGCGCTGTTCCAGTCGGGCGAGGTCGACTACATCGTCGCCACCGACGCGATCGGGATGGGCCTCAACCTCGACGTGCGGCACGTCGCCTTCGCGGGCCTTGGCAAGTTCGACGGGGTGCGCCAGCGGCGGCTGACCCCGGCGGAGATGGCGCAGATCGCCGGGCGCGCCGGGCGGCACCAGACCGACGGCAGCTTCGGCACGCTGAGCGGCGCGGGCGGCGAGGCGCCCGAGTTCACCGACGAGGAAGTCTACGCGATCGAGGAGCATCGCTTCGCGCCGCTGACCGCGCTCTACTGGCGCGAGGCGGAGCCGCGGTTCGACAGCTTGGCCACCCTCATCGCCGACCTCGAATCGCCGCCGCCCGAGGCCGGGCTGGCGCGCGCGCCCGAGGCGATCGACCTCGCGGTGCTGAAGCGGCTGGCCGACGATCCGCTCGCGGCCGACGTCGAAACGCCGGGGCAGGTGCGGCGGCTGTGGGAGGCGTGCAGCCTGCCCGACTTCCGCCAGAGCGGCGCCGACACCCACGCCCGGTTCGTTGCCCGGTTGTGGCAGGACCTGCGCCGGGGGCATCTCGGCGCCGACTACGTCGCCGCGCGGATCGCCGAGCTCGACCGGCCGCAGGGCGACATCGACACGCTGCAGGGCCGTATCGCGGCGATCCGCAGCTGGGCCTACATCGCCCAGCGGCCCGACTGGGTGCTCGCCCGCGACGAGATGGCCGCGCGCGCCCGCGCGGTCGAGGCCCGGCTGTCGGACGCGCTGCACGCGCGGCTGACCGAGCGCTTCGTCAACCGCCGCACCGCGATCCTGATGAAGAGCGTCGGCCTCG
>JBGSBH010000260.1:0-3132 GCA_041730635.1 Cypionkella sp. | reverse complement strand
AGCCTGAAGCCGGGGAAGGTTCCGGATTTGCAGGCCCCGGCTACGCCCGAAAACATCATGCGGGCCGTGAAGAGCATGGCGGCATGATAAATTTCCCCGCCAAAGCCAATGCTGCCCTGTTGACTGCAGGCTCGGCTGTTCTGGTGACCATGTTACAATCCGGAAGGCGTGCGGATCGGCGGCGAGAGCCAGCATAAGCGCGCGCTCAAGGTGTGGGAGAAGCGCGAGTTCAAGAACCTCGACAACACCCGCGAGCTCGGCACGCGCAACATCAAGATGGCCTTGCGCCGGCTGCGGCGCTTTGCCCGCGAGGGCGCCGCCGACGAGCTCGATCTGGACGCGACGATCGAAGGGACGGCCAAGCAGGGCTGGCTCGACATCCACATGCGGCCCGAGCGGCACAATGCGGTCAAGCTGCTGCTGTTTCTCGACGTCGGCGGATCGATGGACCCGTTCATCAAGCTGGTCGAGGAGCTGTTCAGCGCCGCCACCGCCGAGTTCAAGAACCTCGAATTCTTCTACTTCCACAACTGCCTCTACGAAGGCGTGTGGAAGGACAATCGCCGCCGCTGGGCCGAGCGGACCAAGACCTGGGACGTGCTCCACAAATACGGCCACGACTACAAGATCGTCTTCGTCGGCGATGCCGCGATGAGCCCCTACGAGATCACCCATCCGGGCGGCAGCGTCGAGCACATGAACGAGGAGGCCGGCGCGACCTGGCTTCACCGGGTGACCCAGACCTACCCGGCGACCGTGTGGCTCAACCCGGTGCCCGAGCAGCAATGGGGCTATTCGCAATCGACCAAGCTGATCCGCCAGCTGCTGAACGACCGGATGTACCCGCTGACGCTCGACGGGCTGGACGACGCGATGCGCGAGTTGAGCCGCAAGCAGGGTTGAGGTATTCTGCCCGCCGGAGGCACGACGATGCGAACCGTTCTGACCATCCTTGCGGCATCGGCGGTCATCTCCGCCGCGCCGCCGCCAACTGCCGAAATGCCGCGCGTCGGAGAGCCGCCGGCACCCTGGCTCGACCATCACGACCGGGCGCAAGCAGCCGCCTGCCGCGCGCGGATCGAGCAGGTGCGGGCGGAAAACGGACAACCGCGGCTCGACCGTCAGGTGGCCAGGCCCGGCGAAGGCTATCTGATGGCAGCGGTCGACAAGCGGGTCGATGGCTGCGCGGTGATGCAGATGCTCCACGATATCGACGACATCCGCCCGATGCCCGAGGTCGAACCGCGCCGCACGCTGCTGATGCCCGCTCGCTGAACAGCCGCTTTGCCGTGGCGCGCGCGCGGGTCCGCCCCTAGGGACGCGCGATGGACAGTCAGCTCGTCGTCATTTGCGCGCTCACCTTCGGAATCAACCTGATCGGGGCGCTCGCCTACGCAGCGCGGATCGCCGGTGTCCGTACGCGGCGCATCGCGATGAGCTTCGCGCTGTTCAACGTGCTGGTGCTGGTCAGCCGCACCGCTAACGGCTTCCTCGGCCCGTTTCTCGCCAAGCGGATCGAGCGGCGGCTGCTCGAGGGCGGCGGCGAGGCTCTCGCGGGCGACTTCCGGCTCGTGCTCGCCAGCGCGGCGGCGGCGGTTCTGCTGGGAATCATCCTCGTCCCCACCGCCCAGCGCCTGTTCGCCCGCGCGATCGGCCATTTCCAGCGGCACCGCTCGACCGGCAAGCTGATCCTCCGCTCGGCGACCCCGTCGGGTCTGCGCACGGTGCGCGAGGAGGTCGCCCTTCCTTCGGCGGGCCACTTCGGCGCGCTGCGCAAGCCGCTGGGCGTTTCCTGGAGCGTGCTCGTCGCCAACGCCGCGGCCCAGGCCTTGCTGACGGTCGGCGTGGTCGCCTCGCTCTACGCCGGCTACCTCGCACCCGAGTTCCGGGTTACCGCGAGCCAGTTGTCGGCGGTGGTCAACGGTTTCGCGACGATCTTGCTGTTCGCGCTGATCGACCCGCAACTGTCGGTGATGACCGACGACGTGGTCGAAGGGCGGATCGATGAGCCGCTGTTCCGCCGCACGATCGTGTGGATATCGTTCAGCCGGCTCGCCGGCACGCTGCTGGCGCAGGCGATCTTCCTTCCGGCCGCGATGCTGATCGCGTGGATCGCCGTTTACGTGTGACGGTCGAGCTCGTCGTTGAGCCGCAGGCTCGCGCGCCAGAAGAAGAAGGCGGGGACGAGGCCGAGCCAGGCGGCGCCGTAGAGCACCCAGCGCACGCTCTCCTGCCCCGCAACCGGTTGCAGCGCATCGGACAGCATGCCGAACAGCAGCGGACCGAGACCAAGCCCGATGAGATTCTGGCCGAACAGCATGATCGACGCCGCCACCGCCCGGGCGCGCGGCTCGACCAGCCCCTGCACGCAGGCATAGGCGGGGCCGTAGTACGCGGCGTTGAGAATGCTTGGGATGATCAACAATGCTACCGCCACGCGCCAATCCTGGACGTAGTAGCCGAGAAACAGCACCGGCGCTGCGACCGCCATCCCGTAGGCGGGGAAGGTCAGAAGGTGCCGCTTATCGGTCCGCCCATACTTGTCTGCCATCTTGCCGCCGAGCCAGGTGCCGAAGGCGCCGGCGAGCCCCAGCGCGATCGCCATCGAGAGGCCCGCTTCGGTGGTCGACAGCCCATGGCTGCGGATGAAGAAACTGATCGTCCACAACGCCTTGCCGTAGCCGAGCGTGGCGACGACCGACGAGGCGATGAGGATGTGCACGAAGGCGCGCGAGCGGAAGATGGCGCGCATCGCCTCCCCGGTGGAAAGGGGCGCGATCGCCCGCGCGTCCTTGATCGCCTGTTCCGAACGGCTGTGCCGCGGCTCGCGCATGACCGCCAGGACCACGAGCGCGAGCAGCAGCCCCGGTACGCCCACGATCATCAGAGCGATGCGCCACCCGTAAAGATCGTTGACGATCCCGCCGATGATAAGCCCGAGCAACGAGCCCACCGGCACGCCGAGGCCGTAGAACGCGATCGCCGACGACCGCTTTTCCGGCGGCACGCTGTCGGTGATCAGCGAGTGCGCCGCGGGCGTGCAGCCGGCCTCGCCCACTCCCACCCCGATGCGCGCGAGCAGCAACTGGACGAAGTTCTGCGCCAGCCCGCAGACCGCCGTCATCGCCGACC
>JBGSBH010000259.1:0-3134 GCA_041730635.1 Cypionkella sp. | reverse complement strand
CGCAACCTCGCCCGCGCCGGCGCGCGGGTGACGGTGGTGCCGGCGAAGACCTCGTTCGCGGAGATCGAGGCGCTGAAACCCGACGGTGTCTTCCTCTCCAACGGCCCGGGCGACCCGGCGGCGACCGGCGAATACGCCGTGCCGGTGATCCAGGCGCTGCTGGAGAAGGACATGCCGGTGTTCGGCATCTGCCTCGGCCACCAGCTCCTCGGCCTCGCCGCCGGCGCGCGCACCGCCAAGATGCACCAGGGCCACCGCGGCGCGAACCACCCGGTCAAGCGGCTGGCCGACGGCGTGGTCGAGATCACCTCGATGAACCACGGCTTCGCGGTCGATAACTCGGCGCTCCCGGAAGGCGTCGAGGAAACCCACGTCAGCCTGTTCGACGGCTCCAACTGCGGCATCGCGCTCAAGGGCAAGAGGGCGTTCGGCGTCCAGTACCACCCCGAGGCCAGCCCCGGCCCACAGGACAGCTTCTACCTGTTCGAGAAGTTCGTGGGGATGTTGCGGTGATCCCTTTGGCGGAACCCCTACGCAGCCAAATTCGAGAGGCATTTGTCGAGTGGCATGAAGAGTGGGCACCATCGGGGACGGAAGTTTCAATGGTCGCCACCGTCACCGGGCAAGATGAAGGCCTGCGATCGGTGGTTGCCAAGCTTTGGTCTCGCATTACCAATCCTGGGCAAGAATTGGACAACGCGGTCGGCGGCTTCATCTATCCGCGATTTGCCCTAGCTGCCGAAGTCAGCGACATGGTCGCTTTTGCAGATGAACTTCACGGCATCTGCTTGGCTCATGAAGTCGAGCTCATCGATATCGATCTCTCGCTGCCCAACGGCGAGAACGAGTCCTTCCTTTGCCTTGGTGGTCTCCTGAGCAATGCCCAAACGCACTGACATCTCCTCGATCCTCGTCATCGGTGCCGGGCCGATCGTCATCGGGCAGGCGTGCGAGTTCGATTATTCGGGCACGCAGGCGATCAAGGCGTTGAAGGAGGAGGGCTACCGGGTCGTCCTGGTCAACTCCAATCCGGCGACGATCATGACCGATCCCGAGTTCGCCGACGCGACTTATGTCGAGCCGATCACGCCCGAGATCGTCGCCAAGATCATCGAGAAGGAGCGCCCCGACGCGGTTCTCCCAACGATGGGAGGTCAGACCGCGCTCAACACCGCGCTGGCGCTCTATAACGACGGCACGCTGGACAAGTACGGCGTGCAGATGATCGGCGCCGATGCCGACGCGATCGACAAGGCCGAGAACCGCCAGCGCTTCCGCGAAGCGATGGACAAGATCGGCTTGGAGAGCGCGCGCAGCGGCGTTGCCAATACGGTTGAGCAGGCCTTTGCCGTGCTGGAGAAAACCGGCCTGCCGGCGATCATCCGGCCGAGCTTTACCCTCGGCGGCACGGGCGGCGGCATCGCCTACAACCGCGCCGAGTTCGAGCGCATCGTGCGCGAGGGCCTCGACGCCAGCCCGACCACCGAAGTCCTCATCGAGGAATCGCTGCTCGGCTGGAAGGAATACGAGATGGAAGTCGTCCGCGACCGGAACGACAACGCCATCATCATCTGCTCGATCGAGAACGTCGACCCGATGGGGGTCCACACCGGGGATTCGATCACCGTCGCCCCGGCGCTGACCTTGACCGACAAGGAATACCAGATCATGCGCAGCGCGAGCATCGCCGTGCTGCGCGAAATCGGTGTCGAAACAGGCGGTTCGAACGTGCAGTTCGCGGTCGATCCGAAGACCGGCCGGCTGATCGTGATCGAGATGAACCCGCGCGTTTCGAGGTCCAGCGCGCTCGCCTCCAAGGCCACCGGCTTCCCGATCGCCCGCGTCGCCGCCAAGCTCGCGGTGGGCTACACCCTCGACGAAATTCAGAACGAGATCACCGGCGCCACCCCGGCGGCGTTCGAGCCGACGATCGACTACGTCGTCACCAAGATCCCCCGCTTCGCCTTCGAGAAGTTCAAGGGCGCCAAAGCCGAGCTCGCCACCGCGATGAAATCGGTCGGCGAAGTGATGGCGATCGGCCGCTCTTTTCAGGAATCCTTGCAGAAAGCGCTGCGCGGGCTCGAGACCGGGCTCGATGGCTTCAATCGCGTGCCCGAGCTCGAAGGTGCGCCGCACGAGGAAATCCGCGCCGCGCTCTCCAGGCGCACCCCCGAGCGGCTGCTCCAGGTCGGCCAGGCGTTCCGCGAAGGGTTCGACGTCGCCACCATCAACGCGATCACCGGCTACGACCCCTGGTTCCTGCGCCAGATCGAGGAGATCATCGCCTGCGAGCGCGTGGTACAGGAGCGCGGGCTGCCCGCCGACGCGGCGCAGATCCGCCGCCTGAAGGCGATGGGGTTCTCCGACCGGCGCCTCGCCACGCTCGCGGTGCGCTCGGTCGGGGTCGCCGGCGGCCTCGGCGAGACCGTCGCGCCGCGGAAGCACGGGCTGCTGCACGACGCCGTCAAGGCGCTCGGCGGCGCGACCACCGCGGCCGAAGTGCGCGCGCTGCGCAACCGGCTCGGCGTGCACCCGGTGTTCAAGCGCATCGATTCGTGCGCCGCCGAGTTCGAGGCGGTGACGCCGTACATGTACTCGACCTACGAGAGCCCGAGCTTCGGCCAGGCCGAGTGCGAGGCGAGCCCCAGCGACCGGCGCAAGATCGTCATCCTCGGCGGCGGGCCCAACCGGATCGGGCAGGGGATCGAGTTCGACTACTGCTGCGTCCACGCCTGCTTCGCGCTCTCCGAAGCCGGCTTCGAGACGATCATGGTCAACTGCAACCCGGAGACGGTGAGCACCGACTACGACACCAGCGACCGGCTCTACTTCGAGCCGCTGACGGCCGAGGACGTGCTCGAGATCCTCCGGGTCGAGCAGTCGCGCGGCGAGCTCGTCGGGGTGATCGTCCAGTTCGGCGGGCAGACTCCGCTGAAGCTCGCGCAGGCGCTGGAAGACGAGGGCATCCCCATCCTCGGCACCAGCCCCGATGCGATCGACCTCGCCGAGGACCGCGAGCGTTTCCAGAAGCTGATCCGCAAGCTGACCTTGCGCCAGCCCGAGAACGGCACGGCGACCTCCGAGGCGCAGGCGATCAAGATCGCCGAGAAGATCGGCTATCCCGTCGTCATCCG
>JBGSBH010000258.1:0-3140 GCA_041730635.1 Cypionkella sp. | reverse complement strand
GGCGTCCTGCTCGACATGGATGCGCTCGATGCCGATCGTCTTGTCGGCCGGGATGCCGGCCTTTTCGTCGGCCTCAATCGTCAGCGAACCTTCGCCGACCAGCGGATGGTAGAGCTGGCTGATCTGATAACCCTGCGGCAGGTCGGCGTAGAAGTAGTTCTTGCGGTCGAACCGGCTCCAGCGGTTGATCTCGGCCTCGATCGCCATGCCGGTGCGCACCGCCTGGCGGATGCATTCGCGGTTGGGCACCGGCAGCATCCCCGGCATCGCCGCGTCGACCAAGCTGACCTGGCTGTTCGGCTCCGCCCCAAACGCGGTCGCCGCGCCCGAGAACAGCTTGGCGTTGGAGGTCACCTGCGCGTGCACCTCGAGGCCGATCACGACTTCCCACTCGCCGGTGGCGCCCTGGATGCGGTAGCCCTGAGCCTGTCGAAGGGTCACCACCATTTCTCCGGTCTGGCGCTGAACTGCGCGCGGCTCTCGATC
Source organism: Cypionkella sp. (assembly GCA_041730635.1). Taxonomy (GTDB): domain Bacteria; phylum Pseudomonadota; class Alphaproteobacteria; order Sphingomonadales; family Sphingomonadaceae; genus Tsuneonella. The sequence continues at coordinate 2,654 of JBGSBH010000258.1, read as the reverse complement.
GCGAGGCCGGCGTCGAGCACGCCCTGCTCGTCGAACGCGCGGCCGATGATCTGCAGGCCGAGCGGCAGGCCGTCGGCATTGAGGCCGCAGGGCACGCTCATCGCCGGGAGGCCGGCGAGGCTGGCGGGGACCGCGAACACATCGTTCAGGTACATCGCCAGCGGGTCGTCGACCTTGTCGCCCAGTGCGAAGCTGGCGGTGGGGGTGGTGGGGGCGAGGATCACGTCGACTTCCTCGAAGGCCTGGTGGAAGTCGCGAGCGATCAGCGCGCGGACTTTCTGCGCCTGGTTGTAGTAGGCGTCGTAGAAGCCCGCTGAGAGCACGTAGGTGCCGATGAGGATGCGGCGCTTGACCTCGTCGCCGAAGCCGGCGGCGCGGGTGGCGGCGTACATCTCCTGCAGGTTCGCACCCGGCGGCAGCTCGCGCAGACCGTAGCGCACGCCGTCGTAGCGGGCGAGGTTGCTCGACGCTTCGGCGGGGGCGACGATGTAGTAGGCGGGGAGCGCGTACCTGGTGTGCGGCAAGCTGACCTCGACCACCTCGGCGCCTGCATCCTTCAGCCATTCGATTCCGCGGTCCCAGCTGGCGAGGATTTCGGGATCGGTGCCCTCCATCCGATACTCGCGCGGCACGCCGACCTTTCGCCCCCGCATGTCGGCGCTGAGGTTCGCTTCCCACTCGGGCACCGGCAGGTCGAGGCTGGTCGCGTCCTTGGGGTCGAACCCCGCCATCGCCTGGAGCATGATCGCGCAGTCGGTTACGTCGCGCGCCATCGGCCCGGCCTGGTCGAGGCTCGAGGCGAAGGCGACCACGCCCCAGCGGCTGCACCGCCCATAGGTCGGCTTGATGCCGGAGATCCCGGTGAAGGCGGCGGGCTGGCGGATCGAGCCGCCGGTATCGGTGCCCGTCGCCGCCGGGCACAGCCGCGCCGCGACCGCCGCCGAGCTGCCGCCCGACGAGCCGCCGGGAGCGAGCCCTGCGTTGCTGCCCGCCTTGCGCCACGGCGAGATCACGTTGCCGAAGTAGCTCGTCTCGTTCGACGAGCCCATCGCGAACTGGTCCATATTGAGCTTGCCGAGCATCCCCGCGCCGGCGCGCCACAGGTTGGCCGAGACGGTGCTCTCGTATTCGGGCACGAAGCCTTCGAGGATGTGGCTGGCGGCGGTGGTCTGCACGCCCTTGGTGGCGAACAGGTCCTTCATGCCGATCGGCACGCCCGCCATCTTGCCGAGCGTTTCGCCGCGGCTGCGCGCCGCATCGACCGTGTCGGCCGCCTCGAGCGCTTTTTCAGGGGTTGCGACGATGAACGCGTTGAGCGCGCCTTGCGCCGCGGCCACGCTGGCGTTGAACGCCTCGGCCACTTCGCGCGCGCTGAACTCGCCCGAGGCGACTCCGTCGCGGATCGCCTTCACCCCGAGATCGGTGAGTTCGGTCATCGTGTGCGAGCCCCCGCGGAGGCGGGGGCCTCAGGCGAGATCACGCAGTGCGGCACCCGATCCCCGCCTTCGCGGGGATGATCGGATGAAAATGCCAACATTTTCATTCGATCACCTTCGGCACGCCGAAGAAACCGTGCTCGGCGGCCGGGGCATTGGCGAGCACCTTTTCGCGAATGCCGCCGCCGGTGAGCGGATCGGCATCGACCAAGTCGTCGCGCAGGCGCAGCTTGTTGGGGATCACCGCAGTCATCGGCTCCACCCCGCTGGTGTCGACCTCGCCCAGTTGCTCGACCCAGCCGAGGATGGCGTTCAGCTCGGGCACCATGTGATCGAGCGCCGCGTCATCGAGCTTGATGCGCGCGAGGCTGCCGACCTTGGCGACGGTCTCTCGGGAAACGGACATGGCGCGGGCGTTAGCGGCGCGTGGGCGGCCCTTCAACCCGGCTGTCGTCGAGCGGCTGGCCGATCGGCACCCCGTCCACGGTGACATAGCGCCGCGGGATCGTGCGCACTTCCACCCGGCTGTCGGGCCGCAAGCGGACCGTCGGTGCGGGCGGGGCCACCTCGACGTGCGGGGCCGTGGCGGGGAGCGTGGCGTCGGCATAGCTCGCGCCGCTGACGATCGCGACCCGGCGCCGCCCGTCCGGCACCCGGCCCAGGTCGAGCGCGACGCACGTTTCGTTGCACGCCCACGGGTTCGCGCGCAGCCAGTCGCGCACCAGCTTCTCGAGCGACGGATCAGCCGGCTGGACGCGCAGGTCGACCCGCGACGGGGCGATCGTGCCCGGCCAGACCCGCGTGGTCTGCGCACGCGCCTCGCGCGCCAGCCGAGCGATCTCCGGGTCGCCGCTGCGCTGCAGCCGCGCCAGCGCCCGCCGCCCGGCATCGCCGAAATCCCACCGCAGCGCCGCGTAATCGAAATCCTCCGGGCTGACCGCCCCGCGCTCCAGCCGAGCGAGCTGGTTGCGCGCCGAGATCGCCCCGAAATCGAGCAGCGGCAGCGCCAGCAGCAGCGCGACCCCGCAGATCGCCGCGGCGAGGTGCAGGTTCGCCTGGCGCACCCTGCCTCGCCACTCGCCGCCGCGCCGGCCGCGCGCCACCGCGACCAGCCAGGCGAGGCCGTAGGCGCAGGCCACCGCGATCGCGATCAGGCCCCCCAGCCGCTCGGGGCTGAGCCCGTGCTGCGCGGTCCGGGTCCCGCGCGAGATCGCGGCG
>JBGSBH010000257.1:0-3207 GCA_041730635.1 Cypionkella sp. | reverse complement strand
GTCATGGTGGGCCGCAATACATGGTTACAATCATCCGGTACTGAATCAGGCGGCACATCAGCAGCTCGATAAAATGTCGCATGTGATGTTTGGCGGAATCACCCACCCCCCGGCAGTGGAGCTGTGTAAGCAGCTTATTGCCATCACCCCACCGGCGCTGGAGTGCGTTTTTTTAGCGGATTCCGGCTCGGTGGCGGTGGAAGTGGCACTGAAAATGGCATTGCAGTATTGGCAGGCCAAGGGAGAGCGGCGGCAACGTATTCTAACGCTGCGTCATGGCTATCACGGTGACACTTTCGGCGCGATGTCGGTTTGTGATCCGCAAAATTCAATGCACAGTTTGTATCAGGGGTATTTGGCTGAAAATCTGTTTGCTGATGCACCACAGTGCCGCTTCGACCAGCCGTGGAACCCGGAAGATATTACTGATTTTGCCAACAAAATTGCACAATATTCTGGCGAGATTGCCGCCGTTATCCTTGAGCCGATAGTTCAGGGCGCAGGTGGGATGCGCATTTATCACCCGGCATATCTGCGGAAGGTGAGAGCTTTGTGCGACCAGCATCAGATCTTGCTGATTGCCGATGAGATAGCCACCGGGTTTGGCCGTACGGGTAAACTTTTTGCCTGCGAACATGCGCAGATTGTGCCGGATATCTTATGTTGGTTGAACAGGTCCCGCCAGTCCGGATTAGCCTGCTCGACCAAGTCGAACTTCCACTCGCGGCGCCAGCGTTTGAGTCGCTTCTCGTGCGCGATGCAGTCCTCGATCCGGTCCCCGCGATCGGCCCAAACGAGACGGTGCAGGCCGTAACGGACACAGAAATCGGAGCCTGTTCCTTCGCGGTGCTGAGTGATGCGCGCTGCCAGATCGCTCGTCACGCCCACATACATGGCGCCGCGATAACGATCGGCCATGATGTAGACCCAGCCGCCGATTTTCGCGCGATCCATCTCTGGGCAGAAGGGAAAGCGGGACCCCGGGTCGAGCCCGGGGTGACGGGTACTTGAGGGCCGGAGCTCTTCTTAGAACGTCCCCGGCGGAGTTGTGCCGGGCATCGGCGCGCCTTCGGGGACCAGCAGCCGCAGATCCTTCGGCGGTTCGCTTACCGGTTCACCCAGCGGGCCGATGCCGAGCTTGTCGGCGTAGAGCAGCCGGCCTCCGGACAGGCGCAGCAGCGCGATCTTGAAGTCGGCGTCGCTCATCGCGAAGCAGCCGTTCGAGCGGCCGAGCTTGCCCCAGCGCGCCAGATGCGCCGGCTCGCAGTAGCTTGCCCGGTGCATCACGATCGCCCGGTCGAGCGCGTTGGAGTTGGTCGGCTCGCGCCCTTCGAGGCGCATCGAGGTGCCGAACTGGCCGGTGTACCAGCCGAAGGTCATGTAGGCGCCGCGGCTCGAGCACCACGATTCGTGGACGTTGGAGAACCAGTTGAGCCACCCGTCGTGCTCGGGGTCCGAGCCCATGCCGTGCGCGCAGTGGTAGCTGTCGACCGTGCCGCGCTCGAGATCGACCAAGTGCAGCCGCGGGTCGCTCGAGCGCCGCCCGCAGTCGCCCCCGCCGCCGCGGTCGCGGTGCCCCAGGCCCTGCCCGTGCTTCGCCAGCTGCTCCTGCGCGATGGCGAACAGCTTGCGCTCGCGCGGGCCGAGGCTGCTCGGCATCGCTGGAACTTGCGCCCGCAACGCTCCCGCCACACCAAGAGCCAGCGTTCCGGTAAGAAGGTCGCGCCGTTTCATCGCTCGATGCTAACCCGGCGATCCTAACCGCACGGTGAACCTCATTCCGCCGCTTCCGCCACCGGGTCGGCGTGGCCGGCGTCGCTCATACCTGCCTCGATCTCGGCCGCCTTGGCCTCGACCAGCGCGACGATGTGGTCCAGCATGTGCTCCGACTGGACGTGATGGTCGGTCACCCCGGACAGGTAGACCATGTGCTTGCCCGCGCCGCCGCCGGTAAGGCCGATGTCGGTCTCGCGCGCCTCGCCCGGGCCGTTGACCACGCAGCCGAGGACCGACAGGCTCATCGGGGTCTTGATATGCTCGAGCCGCTTTTCGAGCGCTTCCACCGTGCGGATCACGTCGAACCCCTGGCGGCTGCACGACGGGCACGAGACGATCCGCACCCCGCGGGTGCGCAGGCCGAGGCTCTTCAGGATCTCGAACCCGACCTTGACCTCCTGCTCGGGCTCGGCCGAGAGCGAGACGCGGATGGTGTCGCCGATTCCGGCCCACAGCAGGTTGCCGATGCCGATCGAGCTCTTGACGGTGCCGCCGATCAGCCCGCCGGCTTCGGTGATCCCGAGGTGCAGCGGGCAGTCGACCGCCTCGGCGAGCGCCATGTAGGCGGCGACCGCGAGGAACACGTCGCTCGCCTTCACCGCCACCTTGTACTCGTGGAAATCGTGATCCTGCAGCAGCTTGATGTGATCGAGCGCGCTTTCGACCAGCGCTTCGGGGCAGGGCTCGCCGTATTTCTCGAGCAGGTCGCGCTCGAGGCTGCCGGCGTTGACCCCGATGCGGATCGCGCAGCCGTTGGTCTTCGCCGCGCGGACAACTTCGGCGACGCGATCCGAAGAGCCGATGTTGCCCGGGTTGATCCGCAGGCACGCCGCGCCCTTGTCGGCCGCCTCGAGCGCGCGCTTGTAATGGAAGTGGATGTCGGCAACGACCGGCACCTTCGCCGCGCGGGTGATCTCGTCGAACCGGGCGGTGCTCTCGGGCGTCGGGCAGGAGACGCGGATGATATCGACCCCGGCTTCCTCGCAGCGGCGGATCTGGTCGATCGTTGCGCCGACGTCCTCGGTCGGGGTGTTGGTCATCGTCTGCACGCTGATCGGCGCGAGCCCGCCGACGGGCACGTTGCCGACCATGATCTGGCGGCTCTCGCGGCGCGCGATGGTGCGCCAGGGGCGGATCGAGCTCATGCCGGGGCGATATAGTCGCCCATCGGTTACGGAGCAATGACGGGGCCGGGAGCCCTGCGCTCCCGGCCTATTGGTTCGATACCTTCGACGTGCCGCTGCCGCATTTCTCGGCGGTGAAGGTGACCACCGCCTTGCACACCCATTCGGTCTTCGGCGGCGGGTAGCCCTTGCCCTTGACCCACCCGTACATGTTGGTCGCCATCGCTTCGGAGATGCACGACAGGCAGGTGCCGACCGGCGGCGGCTTGATGTAGAGCTGGTTCTGCTGGGTGCAGGTCGGCGCGCC
>JBGSBH010000256.1:0-3220 GCA_041730635.1 Cypionkella sp. | reverse complement strand
TTCGGCGATGGGCCGACCGATGCGGTCATGGTCAACAACCACGACTGGCTCGGGCAGCTCGGCTACATCGAGCTGCTGCAGGAAGTCGGCACGCACTTCACGATCAACCGCATGCTCACGTTCGATTCGGTCCGCCTGCGGCTCGACCGCGAACAGTCGCTGTCGTTCCTCGAATTCAACTACATGATCCTGCAGGCGTACGACTTCCTCGAACTGTCGCGCCGTGCCGGGTGCCGGTTGCAGATGGGCGGCAGCGACCAGTGGGGCAACATCGTCAACGGGGTCGAGCTCGGCCGGCGGATGGACGGGGCGGAGCTCTATGGCCTCACCACCCCGCTGCTGACGACCGCGGACGGGGCCAAGATGGGCAAGACCGCCGCAGGCGCCGTATGGCTCAACGAGGCGCAGCTGCCGGCGTACGACTTCTGGCAGTACTGGCGCAACGTCGACGACCGCGACGTCGGCCGGTTCCTGCGCCTGTTCACCGACCTTCCGCTCGACGAGATCGCGCGCCTCGCAGCGCTCGAAGGCGCCGAGATCAACGATGCCAAGGTCGTGCTCGCCAACGAGGTGACCCGCCTGGTGCGCGGCGAAGACGCGGCCCGCTCGGCCGGAGCGACCGCAGCGAAGACTTTCGCCGGCGGCGCGGGTGAAGATCTGCCGAGCACGGTGCTCGAACCCGGGACGAGCTTCGCCGCCGCGCTCGTCGCGCTGGGCTTTGCCGCATCGAACGGCGAGGCCAAGCGCAAGGCGGCCGAAGGCGCGATCAAGCTGGATGGCGAAACGATCGGCGACGCGCTCGCCCCCGCGCGGCCCGGCCGCATCAGCCTCGGCAAGAAGCGCCACGGCGTGCTCTTGCTCCCGGCTTAACTCTAAATCAGTTTTTGCCGGCTACCCGGGGCCCTTCCAGGGGGTTTACGGAAGGGTGCTGGAACCGTGTCAGTCGGAGCCCAGTTGTCGGTCACCGATCTGCGCCGCGCGGCGCGGCATCCGGTCGACTATCCGGTGATCGCCGAGCATCAGCTGCGCGGCGACCTGAAGCTGCACATCGCCAACATCTCCGCGCATGGCTTCATGGTCGACGACGCCAGCGGCCTCGCCCGCGGCGATCGCGTGATCGTGCGCCTGCCCGAAGTCGGCCGGATCGAAGCCTATGTCATCTGGACCCGCGACCAGCGCGCCGGATTCCAGTTCGAACGGATCATCCGGCTCGACGACTTCGTCCGCGTCATCGAAGCGCTGCAGCCCAACCCGCGCCTGCGCCGCGCGCGCTAGCCGCCAAGATTTCCTCCACCGTCGCGGCGCAGCGCTTGCTTGGCAGGCGCGGTGCGCAGTGCCATTCGCGCGGGCGTGAGCGAGCCGACCTCCCCGCTGCAGATCGCCGATTTCCGCAAGTACTGGACCGCCCGCTTCGTCGCCGTGATCGCGACGATCTCGATGGTCGTGCTGATCGGTTACCAGACGTACGACATCGCCCGCGCCGACTACGGCATGTCGACCTCCGCCGCCGCTTTCCAGCTCGGGTTGCTCGGGTTGGCGCAGTTCGTGCCGCTGTTCTTCCTCACCCCGGTGGCCGGAATCGCCGCCGATCGCTTCGACCGCCGCCGCGTCGTGCTGTTCGCCAACGCGATCGACGCCGGGATCGCGCTCGCGCTGGCCTACGCCACCTGGGCAGACGCGCTCACGCTCCCGCTGCTGTTCACGCTGGCGGCGCTCCACGGCACCGCGCGGGTATTCAACGGGCCGGCCTTCGCCGCCATCGCGCCCAACGTGGTTCCCCCCGCGCTGCTGCCGAGAGCGATCGCGATGTCGTCGATCTCGTGGCAGGTGGGCAGCGTGCTGGGGCCGGCGCTCGGCGGCGCGCTGTTCGCCTGGTCGCCTTCGCTGCCGTATTTCCTTTCCGCCGCGCTGCTAGCGGGATCGGCCGCGCTGGTATCCTCGATCCGCCCGATCCGCGCGGTGCATGAAGGCCCTCCGCTCCACCCCGTGCGCCAGATGATCGACGGGTTTCGCTTCGTGAAGCGCGAGCGGTTCCTGCTCGGGTGCATCACGCTCGACCTGTTCGCCGTCCTGCTCGGCGGGGCGACCGCGATGCTGCCGGTGTTCGCGCGCGACATCCTCGAGGTCGGTCCCCTCGGGCTCGGCCTGATGCGCGGCGCCCCGGCGGTGGGCGCGGTGGCGGTGGGGTTGTGGCTCTCGTGGCGGCCGATCGCGAGCAATGTCGGCCCCAAGATGCTGTGGGCGGTGGCCGGGTTCGGCGCGGCGACGATCGTGTTCGCGGTCTCGCGCGATTTCGGCCTCAGCCTCGCCGCGCTGGCGACGCTCGGCGCGGCCGCCATGATCTCGGTCTTCATCCGCAACAGCCTCGTGCAGCTCAACACCCCCGACGTCATGCGCGGGCGGGTGTCGGCGATTTCGGGCCTCGCCATCTCGGCGTCGAACGAGCTCGGCGAGATGCAATCGGGCCTCGCCGCGGCGATCCTCGGCGCCACCGGCGCGGTGGCTTTCGGCGGCGTCGGTGCTATCGCGGTGACCGGGCTGTGGGCCTGGCTGTTCCCGGAACTGCGCCGGGCCAAGACCTTTTCCTCGCAATACCTCGACGAGCAAACCGCACGGGAGATTTTGAAATGAAGGCCGGCAACGTTCTCGAGACGATCGGCGGCACGCCGCATATCCGCCTGGCGCGGCTGTTCCCCCAGCACGACGTGTGGGTGAAGAGCGAGCGGGCGAACCCCGGCGGCTCGATCAAGGACCGCATCGCGCTGTCGATGGTCGAAGATGCCGAGCGTTCCGGCGCGCTCGCCCCCGGCGGCACGATCATCGAGCCGACCAGCGGCAACACCGGCATCGGCCTCGCGATGGTCGCCGCGGTCAAGGGCTACAAGCTGGTGCTGGTCATGCCCGAGAGCATGAGCCTCGAACGCCGCCGGCTGATGCTCGCTTATGGCGCCACCTTCGACCTGACGCCGCGCGAGAAGGGGATGAAGGGCGCGCTCGAGCGGGCTGCCGAACTGATTGAGCAGACGCCCAACTCGTGGATGCCGCAGCAGTTCGAGAACCCGGCGAACGTTGCCATGCACGCGCGTACCACGGCGCAGGAGATCCTCGCCGACTTCGCCGACACGCCGGTCGACGTGCTGATCACCGGGGTCGGCACCGGCGGGCACCTCACCGCTTGCGCGGAAGTGCTGAAGCGCACGTGGAGCGGGATGAAGGCGTT
>JBGSBH010000255.1:0-3236 GCA_041730635.1 Cypionkella sp. | reverse complement strand
CCAGCAGCGCGTCGCGGCGGCGCAGTTCCTCGAGCTCGGCTTCCCAACCGATCCCCACCTCGTCATTGCGAGGCGCCGCAGGCGCCGCGGCAATCCATCGGCTGGCGGCGCGGGTGAGGCGAGGGTGGGAGATGGATTGCTTCCCCCGGCTCAAGGCCGGGGTCGCAAGGACGAGGTGGAATGGGAAGATCGCCAGCCCCACCATCGTCATTGCCAGGCGCCGCAGGCGCCGCGGCAACCCATCGGCTGGCGCCGCCCTTGGGGCGGGCTGGATCGCTCTGCCTCCGCTCGCCACGACGAGCAGCCGGAAATGAGAAGGGCGGCCCCTGCCGCGCAGGAACCGCCCTTCGCATGGTCAGCGGCCAGTGCGGCCGCCCACGAAGCCTCTATCGGCGTATCAGGAGACTACCGATAATGCTCCGCGAGGGTCGACACCGACCTCCCTGCTGAACCATGAGACATCGGATCACCTCCTTTCGCGCTTGAAAGCCAGACCGCCGTTTCACCGGTGGCCGAGAGCCGCGTGGGTCGCTGGCCTCGGGCGGGAATGTGAGTCTTTCGCCGGTGCAACGCAAGACTTGCATATTTCTTTTTCACCGTCAGACTTCGCGGCTTGCGGCCGATCCTGGCGCGCGCGCGATCAACGCCGGCAGTCCTCGATCGCGCGGGTCACTTCGGGCCAGCTCGGCAGGTAGAGCGGGTCGAGGCCCGCCACTTCCACCGCGAAGCGCCCCTTGGAAAACGCCATCTCGTCGAGCAGCCGGTCGCCCGCCGAAACTTGCGCTTCCACCGCGGGGACCGCGCCCGCGGCGCTGGGTACGGCCGGCAGCGCGCGGTCGCCGCACTCGGTGCGGATGATCATCTGCCGCGCGCCCGCCGGGTTGCCCGCGCGGGCCAGCGTGATGCGGCGTTGCGCGGGATCGCAGGTGATCGCGAAGCGCGCCTCGCTGCCCGCGGCGCCGAACAGCGCGCGGGTGGTGGGGCCCCCGGCGCGGTAGAACCAGTCGCCCGCGCTCTGCGGCGCGTCGATCCACCGCGCGTCGGCGACGACGGGGCTCGGCGAAGGGGTCGGCGTGGGGGCAGGGCGCGGCGGCGGCGGGCTCGGCGTCGGCTCGGGCGGGCGCACCGCGCACCCCGCGGCAGCGAGGGACGCGAGCACGGCGAGCAGGCTTCGAAGGCGCATGATTTCTCCCGGTTCCACCGCGGGTCAACGCACGCTAGGCGCACAAAGGTCCATGGGAAAGAAGCGCCTCGACCAGCTGATCGTCGACCGCGGGCTGGCGGAAAGCCGCACCCGCGCGGCGGCGCTGGTGATGGCCGGGCTGGTGTTCACCGGCGAGCGCAAGCTCGACAAGCCCGGCCAGCAACTGGCCGACGACGCCCTGATCGAGGTGCGCGGGCGCGACCACCCGTGGGTATCGCGCGGGGGCATCAAGCTCGCCCACGCGCTCGATGCCTTCGCGCTCGACCCTGCCGGGGCGACCGCAATGGACATCGGCAGCTCGACCGGGGGTTTCACCGACGTCCTGCTCCAGCGCGGCGCTCGCCAAGTGTTCGCGGTCGATTCGGGCACCAACCAGCTCGCGTGGAAGCTGCGCCAGGACGCCCGCGTGACCGTGCTCGAGCAGACCAGCGCGCGGCTGCTGACGCCCGGGCAGATCGATGCCCCGTGCGACTGGGTGGTGTGCGACGCCTCGTTCATCAGCCTCGCCAAGGTGCTCGAGCGCCCGCTCGCGCTCGCCGCGCCCGATTGCCGGCTGGTCGCGCTGATCAAGCCGCAGTTCGAGGTCGGCCGCAGCGAGGTCGGGAAGGGCGGCGTGGTGCGCGATCCCGCGTTGCACGCGCGGGTGTGCGACGAGGTGCGAAGTTGGCTCGAAGGGGCGGGCTGGACGGTGGACGGGCTCGCCCGCAGCCCGATCGAGGGGCCGGAAGGCAACGTCGAGTTCCTGATCGCCGCGCGCCGCGGCCAAGTTGCGCCCTCCGCGGCGCTCGGCCACAACCCGGCTCGCGAATCAGCCCCGGAGCCTCGATGACAGCTCTCGCCTCCCGCGGCCAGTTGCGCGCCAGCGTTCTTCGCTGGGGGCTGTTCACCGTGCCGCTGTGCTTGCTCGGGGTGATCCCCGGTCGGTTGTGGACGGCCGATACTGCGTGGTTCCAGTCGCTCGCGAAACCCGCGATCTTCCCGCCACCAATCTGGTTCGGGATCGTGTGGACGACGTTGTTCGTGCTGATGGGTATCGCGCTGGCGCTCGTCTGCAGCGCATGGGGTGCCCGGCTGCGCACCCCGGCAATCTCCGCGTTCGCCGCGCAGTTCCTCGTCAACCTCGCGTGGACGCCGGTGTTCTTCGGCATGCAGCGGATCTCCGGGGGGCTGATTGTGCTGGCGATCCTTGATGTGTTGGTGATCGTCACCGTGGTGCTGTTCTGGCGGGTGCGGCGGCTCGCTGGCGCGCTACTGCTGCCGTATCTCGCCTGGATCCTGTTCGCGACGGTGCTCAACTGGCAGTTCCTCGCGCTCAACCCGGAGGGCGGGGTCGAACGCGCGGACAGCGGGGCGCAGCAGCGCTACGAGTTCTGACTTGCGGGATCGCCGGCGCGCCGCCACATCGGCGCGATGCAGAGCGAAAACCCCCTGATCGCCGATTTCGTCAAGCTGGCCAACGCCGCCGCCGGCACCCTCGCCGGCATGACCCGCGAAGCGCGCGAGGGCGCGCGCGAGCGGATGCGCGAGGCGCTGGGTGGGATGGAATTCGTCGGCCGCGAGGAATTCGACGCGGTGAAGGACATGGCGGCGCGGGCGCGTGCGCAGGCCGATGCGCTCGCCGTTCGGGTCGCGGCGCTCGAAGCGAAGCTCGCCGAGCGCGGCTAGCTTTCGCGCCGGGCGGCGCCCGCCGCCACCCGCCACACCGCCGTCTCGCCGAGCAGGGGGGCGAACGGCGCGGTCTCGGTGCCGGTGAACCAGACCTGCGTGCCGGTCCCGGCCAGCCTCTCGTAGAGCGCCTCGCGGCGGAGCGGGTCGAGATGCGCGGCGACCTCGTCGAGCAGCAGCACGCCCGCGCGCCCGCGCGCGGCCAGCGCAGCGTGGGCGAGCGTGATCGCGATCAGCATCGCCTTCTGCTCGCCGGTGGAGCTTGCCGCGGCCGGCTGGTCCTTGCCCGCCATCGTCACGTCGAGATCGTCGCGGTGCGGGCCGGCGAGCGTGCGCCCGGCCGCGCGATCGTCGCGGCGGGCGCGGG
>JBGSBH010000254.1:0-3237 GCA_041730635.1 Cypionkella sp. | reverse complement strand
CCGCCATGGGCGCGCGGAGCGGGGGAGTGCGGCCGGTACGCGGCGCGAGCGCGACCCAGGCGGCGCGGTGGCCGGTGCGATCGACCACGCGGTAGCGGGGCCGCGCCGGCTGGCCGCCGTCCTCGTCGACGTGCATCTTCTCGCCGCCGGTCCCCGGCTGCTTCGCGAGCGGGGCGTCGATCATCCCGTGCGCGACCTCAGGCACCCCGGCGACCAGCGCCCAGTATATCTTCTTGGCGCTGCGGCCGGAGAATCGCTTGGAGAAGAACGCGGCGCTGCCCGGCGTGCGCGCGATCAGCAGGACGCCGCTGGTGTCCTTGTCGAGCCGGTGGACGAGCCGCGGGCGCGGGTCCTGCCCGAACGCATCGAGCAGGCCGTCGACGTGGCTGTGGGTCTTGGTCCCGCCTTGCGTGGCGAGGCCCGGCGGCTTGTTGAGCACGATCGCCGCGGGCGTGCGTTCGATCACCATCGCCTCGGCCTCGGCGATCTGTTCGGCGTTAAGCCGGCGACGGGGCTTCTCGGCCCTGGCCTTGGGCAGGTCGCCGCCCGGCGGCACCCGCAGCACCTGGCCGGCGGCGAGGCGATCCTCGGGCTTGGCCCGCTTGCCGTCGAGGCGGATCTGCCCCGTGCGCGCCCAGCGGCTGACGGTGGCGAAGCCGACCTGCGGCAGATGGCGCTTGAACCAGCGGTCGAGCCGCACCCCGTCGTCGTCGGGGGCGACGGTGAACTGGCGCACGTCCGCGCTCATCAGGCGAGGCGCATCGCGATGAGCCCGAGATAGAGCCCGGTAAGGCCCGCGAGCACCGAGACCGCGGCATAGGCGAAGGCGGTGCCCGGCTGACCGCGCTCGATCAGCAGCATCAGTTCGAGGCTGAAGGCAGAAAATGTGGTGAACCCGCCGAGCAGCCCGACGCCGAGGAACAGCCGCCAGTGCTCGCCGGCGCTGCCGTGTTTGACGAGCCAGCCCGCCAGCAGCCCCATCGCCAGGCTGCCCGACAGGTTTACCGCCAGCGTCGCCCAAGGAAACGCGGTCATCGTTGCCGGGCCGAGCCAGCCGGTCAGGGCGCGGCCCACCTGGTGGCGCAGCACCGCGCCCATTCCGCCCCCGGCGAAGACCAGCATGGCGGCGGCTGCAGGTGAAGGCGGGCTCATCGCCGCGGCCTTAGCGATGCGGCGGATGACATGCAAAGCGCCGCGCGCGCTTGCAGAATCGCGCCGGTGGCGCTAAGGGCGCCCGGCTTGCGGGACATCCGGCACGGGTGCCTCGCCGATTTTCGTTATCTATCAAGGGCGCATCCCCGCTTCCTGCCGCGGGCTCTGTGCTTCTTGCAATGAGGTGTGAAGGCTACATGCAAATCATCGTTCGCGATAACAACGTCGACCAGGCTCTGCGCGCGCTCAAGAAAAAGCTGCAGCGCGAAGGCGTTTACCGCGAGATGAAGCTGCGCCGCCATTACGAGAAGCCGAGCGAAGTCCGCGCGCGGGAAAAGGCCGCCGCGGTCCGCCGCGCGCGCAAGCTCGAGCGCAAGCGGGTGGAGCGCGACGGCGGCAAGTAAGCCGCTTGCACCGCTTCAGGCACTGAGGCATCGGGGCGCGGGCAATTCCCGCGCCCCTCGCTTTTGCAGGATCGAGCCATGACCGAAGTCACCCGCGTGCCTCTCCAGCCGATCGCCAAGGGCTCGCTCGCCAAGCTGTGGCTCGGGCTGCTGGCGGCGGTGGTGCTCGGCGCGGGCATCGCCTGGGCGGCGGTCCCTGCCGGCGTGGAGATCGAGACGCTGGCCGAAGGCAAGGGGCAGAGCCCGACCGCGAGCGACGTGGTGTTCGTCAAGTACGTCGGCAAGCTCGCCGACGGGACCGAGTTCGACCGCTCGCGCGCGCTGCCGTTCCCGACCAACGGGCTGATCCCCGAAGGGATGCCGATGCAGCTTTCGGGCGTCGTCCCCGGCTTCGCTGAAGGCATCCAGAAGATGCAGAAGGGCGGCAAGTACCGGCTGCGCATCCCCTCGAAGCTCGCCTATGGCGCGACCCCGCCGCCGGGGGCGCCGATCCCGCCGAATGCCGACCTGGTGTTCGATGTCGAGCTGGTCGACTTCATGTCCGAGCAGGAAGCGCAGCAGCGCTTCGAGATGCTCCAGCGGCTGATGCAGCAGCAGCAGGGCCAGGCCGGCGCGCCCGCCGCCCCGCGCGATCCGAACGCGCCGCAGTAGGTTTTTCACCGCTTCTTCACCTCGCGCTCATGGCGCGCGGCGCAGGCTGGGCTAAGCCTCGGCCGTTGAGCGAGAGGAGCGCGCGATGACCGACCAGATCGACCAGCAACTCGAATGGCCGCGGCGTCCCTGGGCGCTGGCAGCGTTGCTCGGCATCGCCGGCCTGCTGATCCACTGGGCGAGCGGGGGGCAGGGGCCCGACACCCGCGAAGGCTGGCGCGCGGCGCTCACCGCGCTGCTGTTCTTCGGGCCGCTCGCCTTCGCGTTCACGCTCGAGCGCGCCCGCTGGCGCGGACCGCTCGCCTTCGCGGCCCTTGCCGGCCTGGTGATGGGGGGGCTCGCCTGGCGCGCGGTCGCGGGGAGCGACAGCTACGCCGGTTCCGGATACGGGTTCGTCGCCGGGTTGATCGCCACCGGACTCGCGCTGCCGCTGTTCCAGGCGGGCTTCCACCGTACCCGCTGGGCCACGCCGTACCGCGCGGTCCACCATCACGTGTGGAGCGACGCGATCTGCGCCGCCGGCAGCCTGGCGTTCGTCGGCGCCTCGTGGCTGCTGCTGCTGGTCCTCAGCGAACTGTTCCTGCTGCTCAAGATCGATCTCCTGCGCGAACTGATGGGCGAAGGCTGGTTCGGCTGGGCGTGGTCGGGCGCGGCGTTCGGTGCTGCCTTGGGCGTGCTCAGGAACGAGCTCGGCATCCTCTCGACCCTCATGCGCGTGGTGATGGTCGTGCTGTCGATCCTCGCGGTGCCGCTCGCCGCCGGGCTCGCGCTGTTCCTCGTCGCGATGATGGTATCGGGCCCCGACGTGCTGTGGCAGGCAACCCGCAGCGCGACCCCGGTGCTGCTGCTGTGCGCCGCCGGTGCGTGGGTGCTGGCCAACGCGATCCTGCGCGACGACGACGCGGCGATGAGCGGCAACCGCCTGCTGCGCGCGGCCGCACTGGTGCTGACGCTCGCGGTCCTGCCGCTGACGGTGTTCGCCGCGATCCGGGTCCCGAGCGAGATCAGATCGGAGGAGCGTCGTGTAGGG
>JBGSBH010000253.1:0-3240 GCA_041730635.1 Cypionkella sp. | reverse complement strand
CCAGGCTGCTCGCCCGGCTTTCGCGCGCCAGCGCGGCGCGCGCCTGCCTCACGAGCGGGGCGAGCAGCGTGCCGTCGGTGCCGCGCGCCGCTTCGGCCAGCGCCCGGTCGAGCCCCGCCCCCATGCGCACCCCGTTGCCTTCGAGATCGGCCTGGAGATCGAGCGCGGCGAAGCGTTGCCGGGCGCGCAGCGTGCCTTCGGCGGTCAGCAGCGCGGCACGCGCCTGCGGATGCGCCAGCCCGCGCGCGGCGAGCGCGAAGCGCGCGGTCAGCGCGCCGTCGCGCCAAGTCGCGCGGGTCGAGCCCGACAGGCCGTTCGCGCGCAGCCCGGCCGCGGCGATCGCGCCCGAGTTCCAGCGGGCCTCCCCTTGCGCGCTCGCGAACTTCGCGTCGAGCGAGGCGTCGAGCGCGATCGCCGCATCGCGCAGCGCGATCCCGCGCGCGCGGCAGTCGAGCCGGCCCAGCCGCAGCGGCCCTTCGATACGCGGGTTTCCGTTCTTCGTCGCGAGCTTGCCGTAGAGCGAGGCCCGCCGCGCGGCGCAGCCGCCGCCGTCGAGCGCCGGGGCGGCGACCGCCAGCACGCCGGCGAAACCGCTATCGATCCGCCCCGCACCGTCGAGCTTGACGCCGAGCGGCCCCCAGTCGCTTTCGATCAGCGCGCGCCCGTCGACCAACCGCACATCGAGCTCGGGCAGCCCGGGCGGCTCCCCGGTGTCGCGGAACAGCACCTTATCGAGCGTGCCGAAGCTCGGCCGGCCGCCGCGCCAGGTGCCGTAAAGCCGCGGGCGCACCAGCGTGATCCGCCCGAGCTGCGGGGTGCCGAAGCGGTAGCGGACGGCGACCTCCGCCCGTTCGATGGTGAGATCGGGGCGGCGCGGATCGCCGACCACCACGTCGGTCAGCACCTGGCGCCCGGGGGCGATGCTCTCGACCGTGTAGGTCGCAGGGACGCCATACCGGCGCAGTTCGCCTTCGATGACGTTCCCCGCGATCCGCTCGCGAGAGAGCCACGCCGCCGCGAGCGCGAGCAGCAGGGTGACGCCGAGCACGCCCAGCACGCGCGGCCAGCGCCGCCGCCGCGGTGCCGCGCCCGGAAGCACCGGATCCTCGCTCGGCTCGCTCTGCGCGTCCGCCATCGACCCCCACTTGCGCGCCCCGCCCGCGATAGGCAATGCGCGAGGCAAGCGAACGCGATGCCGGGGGTAAGGTTGCCGCAGGCTGAAGACCGCAGCGGGCCGCCCGGCCACGCGGGGCACCGCGCCCGCCTGCGCCAGCGGCTGCTCGCCGGCGGGGCGGAGGCGCTGGCCGACTACGAAGTGCTCGAATACCTGCTGTTCGCCGCCAACCCGCGCGGCGACACCAAGCCGCTGGCGAAGGCGCTGCTCGACCGGTTCGGCAGCCTCGCCGCGGTGCTTAACGCCGAGCCCGGCGCGCTGACCAAAGTGGCCGGAATGGGCGAGACCGGCGCCGCGGCGCTGAAGGCGGTGGCGCTCGCGGCGCGGCGGATGGCGCGCGGCGAAGTCCAGGCGAAGCCGGTGCTCGGCAGCTGGCAGGCGCTGATCGATTACCTGACGATCGACATGGCGCACCTCACCGTCGAACGGGTGCGGGTGCTCTATCTCGACACGCGCAACCGGCTGATCGTCGACCATCACGTCGGCGACGGGTCGATCGACGAGGCGGCGATCCACCCGCGCGAGGTGGTGAGAAAGGCGCTCGACGTCGGCGCCACCGCGATGATCCTCGTGCACAACCACCCGAGCGGCAATCCCGAGCCGAGCCGGACGGACATCGACATCACCCGCCGCATCGCCGAGGCCGGGCGGCTGCTCGGCATCGTCGTCCACGACCACGTGATCGTCGGCCGCAGCGGGCACGTCAGCCTCAAGGCCAAGGGGTTGATATAGCCGCCGCGCCCCCCTAGCCGCTCGGCCGTTCCCCACGGAGTTGCCGATGGTCCCCCGCTACGCCCGCCCCGCCATGTCCGCGATCTGGGAGGCGGAGGCGCGCTATCGCATCTGGTTCGAGATCGAGGCGCACGCGACCGAGAAGCTCGGTGAGCTCGGCGTGGTGCCGGCGAGCGCGGCGCAGGCGCTGTGGGGCTGGTGGGCGACGAACCCCAAGATCGACGTCGCCGCGATCGATGCCATCGAAGCAGTGACCAAGCACGACGTGATCGCCTTCCTCACGTGGGTGGCGGAACAGGTCGGCGAGGAAGCCCGGTTCATGCATCAGGGCATGACCAGTTCCGACGTGCTCGACACTACCCTGAGCGTCCAGCTCGCACGGGCGAGCGACATCCTCCTGGAAGATCTTGACCAGCTGCTCGCCGCGCTCCGCCGCCGGGCGGAGGAGCACAAGTACACCCCCACGATCGGCCGCAGCCACGGCATCCATGCCGAGCCGACCACCTTCGGGCTCAAGCTGGCGCAGGCTTATGCCGAGTTCGCCCGCTGCCGCGCGCGGCTGGTGGCGGCGCGGGCGGAGATCGCCACCTGCGCGATCAGCGGCGCGGTGGGCACGTTCGCCAATGTCGACCCGGCGGTCGAGGCGCACGTGGCGGAAAAGCTCGGCCTCGCGGTCGAGCCCGTCAGCACCCAGGTCATCCCGCGCGACCGGCACGCGATGTTCTTCGCGACGCTCGGCGTGATCGCCAGCGCGGTCGAACGGCTGGCGACCGAGATCCGCCATCTCCAGCGCACCGAGGTGCTCGAGGCCGAGGAATATTTCGCGCCCGGGCAGAAGGGCAGCTCGGCGATGCCGCACAAGCGCAACCCCGTGCTGACCGAGAACCTCACCGGCCTCGCGCGCGTGGTGCGCAGCGCGGTCACCCCCGCGCTGGAAAACGTCGCCCTGTGGCACGAGCGCGACATCAGCCATTCGTCGGTGGAGCGCTTCATCGGCCCCGATGCCACCATCACGCTCGACTTCGCGCTGGCGCGGCTGACCGGGGTGATCGACAAGCTGCTCGGCTACCCGGAGCGGATGCGGAAGAACCTCGATCGGATGGGCGGCCTCGTCCATTCGCAGCGGGTACTGCTGGCGCTGACCCAGGCGGGCGTGAGCCGCGAGGACGCCTATCGGCTGGTGCAGCGCAACACGATGCGCGTGTGGGAGAGCGACGGCGCGCTGTCGCTGCTCGATCTGCTGAAGGCCGACCCCGAGGTCACCGCCGCGCTTGGCCCGACCGAGCTCGAGGCGAAGTTCGACTTCGATTATCACTTCGCCCATGTCGAGACGA
>JBGSBH010000252.1:0-3266 GCA_041730635.1 Cypionkella sp. | reverse complement strand
TTGGAGCGGATCGACTCAGCGTGTGATGCGTTGGCCTCGGCGCGGAAGCGGGGTGAAAAACCGTTGATTGAAGAGGTCGTGAGCACAGCTCCCGAATCGTTGCGGTCGCTGATGGTGGCGGAGTTGGTTCGAACGGAGATTGAATTGCGCTTGTCCGCAGGCGAACGACCGACGGCGGAGGAGTACGTTTCGAGGTTTCCGCATTGGACAGCGTGGCCTATTACCGCGAGGTGATGGGCGCGGTGAAGGTGACCGAGCCGTTCGACATGCCTGAGCAGGGGGTGAAAGTCTGCTTTGTCGATACGCCTGGTGTCTCGACGTCGCTCGACACGAACGGGGGTTTCGGCGGCACGCAGATCGAGTTGATCGAGCCGCTATCGGGCGCCACGCCGATCGCAAGCTTCCTCGAGAAGAACCCGCTCGGCGGGCAGCACCATGTGTGCTTCGAGGTGCCCGATATCGCGGAAGCGCGCGCGTGGTTCGAGTCCTTGAGCAAGCGCATCCTCGGCCCCACCCGCATCGGCGCGCACGGGACGCCGATCTTCTTCCTCCACCCCAAGGACATGATGGGCGTGCTGACCGAGATCATGGAGACGCCGCGGGATGGCAGTACCCACTAACTGGCTCGTCAGCCCGGACTTCATCCGGGCCAGTGCTTCTCTTCGAGCGCGGCGCTGAAAGGAAGCACCACCCCGGATCAAGTGTCCTTCGGACAGCTACGCTTCCCGGGGTGACGATGATCGAACCAAGTCGTCATTGCGAGCGTAGCGAAGCAATCCATTTCCGGAAGTTGGATTGCCGCGCAGCCTGTCGGCTGCTCGCAAAGACGAAGTAGGGGCTTGTCGGCGCAAGGTCACGCCGTCACACCCGTTGCGAAGCGAAACGCACATGGGGAGAGCGCTGACGTGGCCGAGTACGAAACGATCCTGACCGAGCACACCGGCGGCGTGCTCACGATCACGCTCAACCGGCCCGAGCGGCTCAACGCCGCCTCGCTCGAGATGGCGGACGAGCTCTCAGCCGCGTTCTACGACCTCGGCGACGCCCGCGCGGTCATGATCACCGGAGCGGGCAAGGGGTTCTGCTCGGGCGCGGACCTCGCGGCGCGCGGGGGAGGGGACGAGCGGCGCGCGAAGGGCGGCAGCCATCTCGCGCTGCAGAACCACTACAACCCGCTCCTCTCCCAGATCCTGCGCTGCCCGGTGCCGGTGGTGACCGCGGTCAACGGCCCGGCAGCGGGGGTCGGGTGCTCGATCGCGCTCGCGGGGGACTTCGTGCTCGCGGGGCAGAGCGCGTACTTCCTCCAGGCGTTCGTCAACATCGGGCTGGTGCCCGACGGCGGCTCGACCTGGCTGCTCGCGCGCGCGATCGGCCGCGCGCGTGCCACGCGGATGATGATGCTCGGCGAGAAGATCGGCGCGCGCGAGGCCGAGGAGTGGGGCCTGATCTACAAGGCGGTGGCCGACGAAGCGTTGATGGAGGAGGCCACGTCGCTCGCCACCCGCCTCGCCGAAGGGCCGACGCTCGCCTACGCCACCATGAAGAACAACATCATGACCGCGCTCGACGGCACGCTGCCGCAGGTCCTGCTCGCCGAGGCGGAGGGCCAGCGAACCGCCGGCGCCAGCGCCGACGCGATGGAAGGCGGGATGGCGTTCCTCCAGAAGCGCAAGGCGCAGTTCCAGGGCCGGTAATTGTACCACCTCCGTTCGTGTCGAGCGAAGTCGAGACACGCTTCTCGACTGCGCTCGAAGCGAACGGGGTTGGGGCAACAGGGAAATTGAGATGATCTTCTACGACAGCCCGAACCCCGCGCCGAACCCGCGCCGGGTGCGCATCTTCGCGGCCGAGAAAGGTATCTCGCTGCCCAGCCGACAAGTCTCGATTCCCCAGCGCGAGCAGAAGGCGCCCGAGTTCCTCGCCAAGAACCCGCGCGGGCAGACCCCGGCGCTCGAATTGGATGACGGCACGGTGATCGCCGAAAGCGTTGCGATCTGCCGCTTCCTCGAGGCGCTGCACCCCGATCCGCCGCTGTTCGGCAGGACGCCGACCGAGATCGGCCTCATCGAGATGTGGAGCCGCCGGGTCGAGCTGGTCGCCATGCTCCCGGTGGGGCAGGTGTGGGTTCACACCCACGGCTTCACCGCCGCGCTGCCGGGCCGCAACACCGAGTGGGGCGAGGCCAATCGCCCGCGCGTGGCCGATGCCTTCGCGTTCTTCGACCGTGCCCTCGAGAACAGCGCGTTCCTCGCCGGCGACCGCTACTCGATGGCGGATATCCTGCTGCTGACCACGGTCGATTTCGCCACCTTCGTCGGCTGCGGGCCGGGGCCGGAGAACGGCGCCTTGCTGCGCTGTTACGAGGCCGTCAGTGCGCGGCCGAGTGCTTCGGCGTAGCGTCCCCCCCTTTCTAAGTCGTCACCCCCGCGAAGGCGGGGGCCCATCTCGCAAGGTGTGTCCAGTCGCAACGGCTGGAGATGGATCCCCGCTTTCGCGGGGAAGACGAATGTGGTTAGGGGACGGGATGGAGATAGAGTTTCGGGGTTGGATGTGACGGACAAACCCACCCGTGCAGACTGGCAGGCGCTCGCCGACAAGGAGGTCAAGGGCAAGGACCTCGCCTGGCACACGCCCGAGGGGTTCGCGATCCAGCCGCTCTACACCGCCGACGATGCACCCGGCGATCCCGGCCTCCCCGGCTTTGCGCCGTTCACCCGCGGGGTGAAGGCTTCGATGTACGCCGGACGCCCGTGGACGATCCGCCAGTACGCCGGGTTCTCGACCGCCGAGGAGTCCAACGCGTTCTACCGCCGCAACCTCGCCATGGGGCAGAAGGGGCTGTCGGTGGCGTTCGACCTCGCCACCCACCGCGGTTACGATTCCGACCACCCGCGGGTGGTCGGCGACGTCGGCAAGGCGGGCGTCGCGATCGACAGTGTCGAGGATATGAAAATCCTCTTCGACGGCATCCCGTTGGACCAGATGTCAGTCAGCATGACGATGAACGGCGCGGTCATTCCTATCCTTGCCTTCTTTATCGTCGCTGGTGAAGAGCAGGGCGTTTCACAAGGGCAACTGGACGGGACCATTCAGAACGACATTCTGAAGGAGTTCATGGTTCGAAACACATACATCTATCCGCCCGAACCTTCGATGCGGATCGTTTCGGACATCATCGCTTATACCAGCGCGCATATGCCAAAGTTCAACAGCATTTCGATTTCCGGCTATCATATGCATGAAGCCGGCGCGACGGCGGTGCAGGA
>JBGSBH010000251.1:0-3275 GCA_041730635.1 Cypionkella sp. | reverse complement strand
GGCGATCCCCGGCGGCGCGCCCGTCGAGCGGGCTGCCGGGGATCGCCATCACCTCGCGCCCGGCCTCGGCGGCGAGCCGGGCGGTGATCAGCGAGCCGGACCTGGGCGCCGCCTCGACCACCAGGGTTCCCGCGGCGAGGCCGGCGATGATCCGGTTGCGGCTCGGGAAATGGCTGCCGCGCGGCTCGGTGCCGGGGGACTGCTCGGCGAGCAGCAGGCCCTCGCGGGCAACCCGCTCCTGCAGCTCGGCATGCTGCGGCGGGTAGGCGATGTCGATCCCGCTGGCGATCACGCCGATCGTCGCCGGCAGCGCGCCCTCGTGCGCGGCCCCGTCGATCCCGCGGGCAAGGCCGGAGACGACGGCGAACCCCCCCGCGGCGAGCGCGCCGGCGAAGTCCCGCGCGAGCTTCACCGCCGCGGCCGAGGCATTGCGCGCGCCGACCATCGCCACGCACGGCCGGGCCGCGAGGGCAAGGTCGCCGCGCCAGGTGATGATCGGCGGCGCGCCCTCGCACGCGGCCAGCAGAGCCGGATAGCCGGGCTGGTCGTGGAACAGGTACTTGGCGCCCGCCCGGCGGACCTGCGAGATTTCCTCCGCGATCGTCTCGGGCGCCGCCGCCCGATAGGCCCGGCCCCCACGTTGCGCGAGATCGGGCAGCGCATCGATCGCCGCCTCGGCGCTGCCGAAGCGGGCGAGCAGCTGGCGGTAGCTGACCGGCCCGACCTGCGGCGAGCGCAGCAGCCGGATGCGCGCGAAGGCCTCTTCCTGCGATAGCGTCACTTGCCGGCGCCGACCTTGGGCTCCTCGCCGCGCATCAGCCGTCCGATGTTCGAGCGATGCTGGAAGACCACCACCGCGGCGACCGCGATCAGCGTCGCCACGAGGTCCGCAAAGCCCAGCAGCCCGGCGACGACCGGCGCCGCGGCCACCGCGACCAGCGAGGCGACCGAGGATATCCGGGACAGCGCGATCGTCGCCGCCCAGATCGCGGCGCACGCCAGGAGCGCCGGCCACGCGAGCGCCAGCAGCACGCCGGCCGCGGTGGCGAACCCTTTGCCCCCTTTGAAACCGAGCCACAGCGGGAAGCAGTGGCCGACGATCGCGGCGACCGCCGCCACCCCTTCGCTCCCCGGCCACAGCATCGCCGCGAGCAGTACCGCCGCGACGCCCTTGCCGGCATCGAGCAGCACGGTCGCCGCGGCGAGGCCCTTGCGGCCGGTGCGCAGGACGTTGGTCGCCCCGATGCTGCCCGAGCCGATCCGGCGCACGTCGCCGGCGCCGAATGCGCGGGTCAGCAGCAGCCCGAAAGGGATCGACCCGAGCGCGTAGCCGAGCAGCGCGGCCAGGAGATATTCGATCGGCATCGACTCGTGTGCCCCGAACCTGGCGGAAGGGCAGCGGGGCACCATTGCCCACGGGCTGCACTTCCCCCAAAGCGCCACGCTAGAAGAAAAGGCCGGGCTTCGACAAGCGCGGCGCGCACGGGATTGATCTCACTTGGACCCATCGGCCCCGATCCTGCTGTTCGATTCGGGGGTCGGCGGGCTCACCGTGCTCGCCGAACTGCGCAAGGTGCTGCCGCAAGCGCCGGTAGTCTATGCGGCGGACAGCGCGGGCCTACCTTACGGCACGAAGAGCGAGGCGGAGATCGCCGCGCGGGTCGCCGGGCTGCTGGGGATGCTCAGCGAACGCTACAAGCCGCGCCTCGCGTGCATCGCCTGCAACACCGCGAGCACGATCGCGCTCGGGATGGTGCGCGAGGTGCTGCGCATTCCGATCGTCGGCACGGTGCCGGCGATCAAGCCCGCCGCCGCGCTGACCCGCACCGGCGCGATCGGCCTGCTCGGCACCGAGGCGACGATTCGCCAGGGCTATGTCGACCGGCTGCAGGCCGAGTTCGCCGCCGGCAAGACCCTGGTGCGGCATGCGGCGCCCGAGCTGGTCGCAGCGGCGGAAGCCAAGCTGCGCGGCGCCCCGGCCGACCCCGCCGCCGTGCGCGGCGCGGCGGACGCCTTGCGGGAGAAAGCCGCGGGCGCGGCGATCGACACCGTAGTGCTCGCGTGCACCCATTTCCCGTTGCTGGCCGACGAACTCGGCGAGGCGCTCGGCCCCGAGGTGCGCCTCGTCGACGGGGCAAACGGGATCGCCCGGCGCGTGGCCCAGCTCACCGCCGGGCAGCGCTGGCAACGTACCCGGCCCGACCTCGCGGTCACCACCGGGCCCCTTGCCGACTTCGCCGCTCTCACCCCGGTCCTGGCGGCCTACGGGATCGAGCGGATCGAGGCGGTTTGAGGCCGCTGCAGGCGATCGATCCGGCCGCTTCGCTCCCCGCTAGTCGCGAACCGTTCGCAAAGATCGCGGTGGCATTGTCGCCCCGTCGGGCGTAGGGGGCATCCGACGCTGCCGGACGGGATGGCCCGCGTGAACTACGACCAGATTTTCGACCAGGCGATCGACCGGCTGCACGCCGAAGGCCGCTACCGCGTGTTCATCGACATCCTGCGCAACAAGGGCGCCTTCCCCAACGCGCGCTGCTTCCACGGGCACAACGGGCCCAAGCCCGTCACCGTATGGTGCTCCAACGACTACCTCGCGATGGGCCAGCACCCGAAGGTCGTTGCCGCGATGGAAGCTGCGCTGCACGACGTCGGCGCCGGCAGCGGGGGGACGCGGAACATCGGCGGGAACACCCACTATCATGTCGAGCTCGAGGAAGAGCTGGCCGACCTCCACGGCAAGGAAGCGGCCCTGATCTTCACCAGCGGCTACGTGGCGAACGACGCGACGCTGTCGACGCTCGCCAAGCTGCTGCCCAATTGCGTGATCTTCTCCGACGAGCTCAACCACGCGAGCATGATCGCCGGCATCCGCAACTCGGGCGCCGAGAAGCGGGTGTTCCGCCACAACGACGTGGCGCATCTCGAGGAACTGCTCGCCGCCGAAGATGCTGCGACACCCAAGCTGATCGCGTTCGAGAGCGTCTATTCGATGGACGGCGACGTCGCGCCGATCCACGCGATCTGCGACCTCGCCGAGAAATACAACGCGCTCACCTACATCGACGAAGTCCACGCGGTGGGCATGTACGGCGCGCGCGGCGGCGGCATTTCGGAGCGGGACGAGGCGGCGCACCGGATCGACATCATCGAGGGCACGCTGGGCAAGGCGTTCGGGGTGATGGGCGGCTACATCGCCGCCACCCGCAAGGTGGTCGACTGCATCCGCAGCTATGCCCCGGGGTTCATCTTCACGACCTCCCTCTCCCCGGTGCTGG
>JBGSBH010000250.1:0-3292 GCA_041730635.1 Cypionkella sp. | reverse complement strand
CACCTTGCCGGTCGCGCCGTGGCGTTGCTTGGCGATGATCAGCTCGGCCAGGCCGTGCACCCGCTCCATCTCGGCCGCCCAGGCGCTGTGCGCGTCGTGGACCTTGGCGTCGTCGTCCGCCTGCGGCACCTTGGGCTCGCGCGCGGCGACGTAGTAATCCTCGCGGTAGACGAACCAGACCATGTCCGCGTCCTGCTCGATCGAGCCCGATTCCCTGAGGTCGGACAGCATCGGCCGCTTGTCCTCGCGCTGCTCGACCGCGCGCGAGAGCTGCGACAGCGCGATCACCGGCAGCTCGAGTTCCTTGGCAAGCGTTTTGAGGCCGCGGCTGATCTCGGAGATCTCGTTGACCCGGTTGTCGCTCGCGCGGCCCGTCCCCTGGAGCAGCTGGAGATAGTCGACCACGATGAGGCCGATGCCGTGCTTGCGCTTCAGCCGGCGCGCGCGGGTGCGCAGCGCGGCGATGCTGAGCGCGGGGGTGTCGTCGATGTACAGCGGCAGCTCGGCGAGCCGCTGGCTGGCGAACGAGAGCTGCTGGAACTCGTCGCGCGAGAGCTTGCCCATCCGCAGCGCCTCCGACGAGATGCCCGCGGTCTCGGCGAGGATGCGGGTGGCGAGCTGGTCGGCGCTCATCTCGAGGCTGAAGAACGCGACCCCGGCGCCGACGCTGGCCTTCTCGTCGATCCCGTCGTGCCGGTCGCGCAGCAGGCGATTGGCGCAGTTGAAGGCGATGTTGGTGGCGAGCGAGGTCTTGCCCATGCCCGGCCGGCCGGCGAGGATCACGAGGTCGGAATCGTGCAGGCCCCCGATCTTGTCGTTGATCGACACGAACCCGGTGGTGGTGCCGGCGATGTGCCCGCCCGAGCCGATCGCCTTCTCGATCTGGCGCAGCGCCTTGGTGGTGGCGAGCCCGAAGCTCGCGGCTTCCGAGTTGGTCGAAGCGCCCTCGGCGACTTCGAACAGCGCGGCCTCGGCGGCTTCGATCTGCTCGAGCGGCGCCACCGATTCGCTCGTGTCGAGCGCGTTCTCGACCAGGTTGCGCCCGACGCTGACCAGCTCGCGCAGCAGCGCGAGGTCGTAGATCTGCTCGGCCAGCTCGCGCGGGGCGAGGAGGCCCTGGCCGTCGGCGGTGAGGCGGGCGAGGTAGGTGATGCCGCCGAGTTCCTTCAGCGCCTCGTCGGCCTCGAAATAGGGCTTGAGCGTGACCGGGGTGACCACCGCATTGCGATCGAGCAGGGTGCAGACGCGCTCGTAGACCCGCTGGTGCACCGGCTCGAAGAAATGCTGCGGCCGCAGCGGAGTCGGCAGCTCCTCGAGCACCCGGTTGTCGATCAGCACCGCGCCGAGGAAGGCCGCCTCGGCCTCGATATTCGCCGGCAGCGCGCGGATGCCAAGCGAATCGGCCTGGGTCTCGGGGCGGAGGAGTTCGGCGACGGGCATCGGCGTTTAATGGGCGAACCGCGGACCCGGGGGAAGCGGGTTTGCGAAATTTGCCGCGCGGACAGCTTGTGGGAAACCCTTGCCGATCGTTCCGCATCTGCGAAAAGGCGCGCCCATGGCTGCTGCCCCCAAGGATACCTGGCGCATCGCCCGCATCGCGCTCGACGAAGAGACGATCCTGTGGCGCAATGCCGATGTCGAGCAGGAGCGGCGCGTCGCGATCTACGACCTTATCGAGGACAACGTGTTCAAGCCGCTGCGCCCGGTGGCGGCGGGGCACGACGGGCCGTACGACCTCAAGCTCGCGGTGCAGGACGGGCGGCTGGCGCTCACCATCGGCGACCTGGAGGGGCAGCCGCTCGAGACGCTGGTGCTCGGGCTCGCGCGGTTCCGCCGGCCGATCCGCGAGTACTTCGCGATCTGCGACAGCTACTACCAGGCGATCCGCAAGGCGACCCCGGCGGAGATCGAGACGATCGACATGGCGCGCCGGGCGATCCACAACGATGCGGCCGATCTGCTGCTCGAGCGGCTCGAAGGAAAGGTCGAAACCGATCATCCCACCGCACGGCGGCTGTTCACGCTGATCTGCGTGCTGCATATCAAAGGTTGATCGGGGGAGCACGCGAGGATGGGC
This sequence comes from Cypionkella sp., assembly GCA_041730635.1. Lineage (GTDB taxonomy): Bacteria > Pseudomonadota > Alphaproteobacteria > Sphingomonadales > Sphingomonadaceae > Tsuneonella. Next base: position 1,215 of record JBGSBH010000250.1, on the reverse strand, counting down.
CGCAAGCGCAGGACTGTCGGCTGGCGCGCGCGCGTGCTGGGTGCGCTCGCGCTCGCCGCCTTGCTCGGGGGCGGCTGGCTGTGGTGGCGGTTGCAGCACTGGACCCCTGCGGAGAGTGAGTATCCCGATCAGGGGGCGCAAGTCTCGGCCGCCGACGGCGCGGTGCGCTTCGAGACGCTCGCGGCCCTCGGCGCGCGGTTCGTCTATCTCGACGCGAGCGACGGCGCGCGGCGGGACCCGGCGTTCGCCGCGAACCTCGCCGCTGCGCGCGAGGCGGGCCTGGAGGTGGGCGCCGTGCACCGGTTCGATCCGTGCGCGATGGCCGACCTGCAGTCTGCGAATTTCGTCGTGCTGGTGCCCCGCGGCCGCGACTTGCTCCCGCCGGCGATCGCGCTCGACCGAACCGCCAACGAGTGCCCCGCGCCGGTGGGGGAGGCCGAGGTCGAAAGCGAGCTGATGACGCTGATCAACCAGATCGAGGCGCATGCGGGCAAGCCGGTGGTGCTGCAGGTCTCCGCGGAGTTCGAGGCGCGCTATGGTCTCGCCGGCCGGATCGAGCGCAACTTGTGGGTGGTCGGCACCTGGCGCGAGCCGGCATATGCCGGCCGGCCCTGGCTGATGTGGACCGCAAACCAAGCGCGCTCGACCGAGGCCTCCGAGCTTCCGCTGCGCTGGGTGGTGATGCGGCGATAGGCGGTCTCCGAACTCCGCTCGTCCCGAGCCTGTCGGAAGCGGAGCCGACCCACAGGGTAAATCACACTTCGCAAGCGTCTCGCATTCATCCTTCGACAAGCTCTGGGTGAGCGGGCAATGGGAATGGATGACCGACGACGACCTCATCGCCGCCGCCCGCGAGGCTGCCGGGCGATCCTATTCGCCCTACTCGCGCTTTCCGGTGGGCGCCGCGCTGCTTTTCGACGATGGGCGGGTGGTCACCGGGACCAACGTGGAGAACGCCAGTTACGGCCTCGCGCTCTGCGCGGAAACGGTTGCGGTGGCCAAAGCGATGGCGGAGGGGCTCCGCGGCGGGCTCGTGAAGGTTGCGGTCACCGGCCCGGGCGGCGAACCGATCACGCCGTGCGGCCGTTGCCGTCAGGTGCTCAACGAGCTCGCCCAGCTCGGCGGCACCGACCCCGAGGTACTGTGCGTCGGCCCCGGGGAGGTGCGCCGGGCGATGCTTTCGGCGCTACTGCCCCACGCTTTCGGCCCCGCCGC
>JBGSBH010000249.1:0-3304 GCA_041730635.1 Cypionkella sp. | reverse complement strand
GCCGCGGCGATGACGATGGCGCGCGCGCGGCGCGAACCGAGCTGGGATAGGAGCGACGTGGCCATAGGGGAAAACGAGCGGCCTTTTGCCGAAACGGGCATGGAAATCCAAGCGCGAATGCGTAAGGCCGGGCGCATGGCTTCGAACGGTCCCCCGCCGCGCGCATATACCTATGGGGAGGCGGGCGTCTCGATCGCCGCCGGCAACGCGCTGGTGCGCGCGATCACCCCGCTCGCCAAAGCCACCGCCCGCCCCGGCGCGACCAGCGAGCTGGGCGGGTTCGGGGGATTCTTCGATCCCAAGGCGGCGGGCTACTCCGACCCGCTGCTGGTCGCCGCCAACGACGGGGTCGGCACCAAGCTCAAGCTGGCGATCGAGCACGACCGGCACGACACGGTCGGCATCGACCTGGTGGCGATGTGCGTCAACGACCTGATCGTGCAGGGTGCCGAGCCACTGTTCTTCCTCGATTACTTCGCCTGCGCGAAGCTCGACAACGGCATCACCGAGCGGGTGATCGCCGGGATTGCCGAGGGCTGCAAGCAGGCCGGCTGCGCGCTGATCGGCGGGGAGACCGCGGAAATGCCGGGTATGTACGCGCCGGGCGACTACGACCTCGCCGGCTTCTGCGTCGGCGCGGTCGAACGGGGCGAGCAGCTTACCGGCGCGCAGGTGGCCCGCGGGCACGTGCTGCTCGGGCTCGCCAGCGCGGGCATCCACTCGAACGGCTACTCGCTGGTCCGCCGGCTGGCCGCCGACCTCGGCTGGCGGATGGACCGACCCGCGCTGTTCGATCCGGAAGTGCTGCTGATCGAGGCGCTGATCGCGCCGACCCGCATCTACGTCGCCAGCGTGCTGCCGCTGGTGCGCGCCGGGCGGATCGACGCGCTCGCGCACATCACCGGCGGCGGCCTGCTCGAGAACGTCCCGCGGGTGCTGCCCGAAGGCGCGCACGCGGTGATCGATGCCGACGCGTGGGATCAACCGCGGCTGATGGCCTTCCTCCAGGCGCAGGGCCATATCGAGCCGGAGGAGATGGCACGGACCTTCAACTGCGGGATCGGCATGGTGCTCGCGGTGGCGCCCGATCTCGCGCGCGAGGTCGCCGCCGAGCTCGAGAACCACGGCGAGGCGGTCAGCCGGATCGGCGAGATCGTCGAAGGCCCGCGCGGGTGCACGGTCAAGGGATCGGCCGGCACCTGGTCGGCGCGCGCCGAGTGGGATGCACAGCACCTTGCGTAAGCCCGCCAGGGTCGCGGTGCTGATCTCCGGCAGCGGGACCAACATGGCCGCGCTGCTCTACGCCAGCCGGCTCGAAGGCGCCGCGTACGAGATCGCGCTGGTGGCAAGCAACGATCCGCACGCTGCCGGGCTGGCGCTCGCCGAAGCCGAAGGGGTTCCTACTTTCGCCCTGTCCCATAGGGGCATGGACCGCCCGGGCCACGACGCGGCGATGGACGCCGCGATCCGCGCAAGCGGCGCCGAGTATGTCGCGCTCGCCGGTTACATGCGGGTGCTCGGGCCGCAGTTCGTCGCCGGATGGAGCGGCCGGATGCTCAACATTCATCCCTCGCTGCTGCCGAAGTACCCCGGGCTTCATACCCACCGCGCTGCGCTGGCCGCGGGGGACCGCGAGGCCGGCTGCAGCGTGCACCTGGTCACCGACGTGCTCGACGGCGGCGAGGTACTAGGGCGGGCCCGGGTCGCGGTGCTGCCGGGGGACGACGAGCAGAAGCTCGCCGCGCGCGTGCTGATCGCCGAGCACCAGCTCTATCCGCGGGTGCTGAACGCGTTCGTCGCGCGTCCGTTCGATCCCGCCTGGCTGGTCGCCCGGGTGCGCGAGCGCGCGCTGGCGCTGCCCCAGGCGGAGGAGACCACCAGCCACGGGATGCCGTGCTTCGGGATCGCCAGGGGCAGGAAGTTCGCCCGGGTCGCGCTCGACCATCACGGCGACGGGCGGATCGCCCTGTTGGTGAAGATCAGCGGCGCCGACGAGCAGGCGCAACTGATCGAGAACGATCCCGAGCGCTACTTCCGCCCGGCCTATTTCGGCAGCGACTGGATCGCCATCCGGCTCGACCTCGGCGATGCCGACTGGCCGGCGATCGAAAACTGGCTCGCGCGGAGCTGGCGCGCGGTGGCGCCGAAGAAACTTACCGCGCTGCTGGACGTTGCCGACCAGTTCTGATGCCGCCGCCCCGCCCCCACCCGCTCGCCGTTTCGCGCGCTGCCCGGCTCGCCGGCCGTGCCATCGACGCGATCTGGCGCAGCGGGTTGAGCCCGAAGCCGCCGCTCGATCCCGAGTATCTATGGCGGATAGGCAGCAGGGGATATGGCGAAGCCGACGAACGCGGCGGGCGCGGCGAGGCCGAAGTCGCCGATTTCCGGCTGCGACTGGAGCGCCTGTGCGAATCGCTGGACGGCGAGGCGCGGCTCAATCCGCTCGGCCATACGATGGCCTACGGCCAGCTCACCGCGGCGATCCGCAAACGGCACGCGCTGGGGCGGTTATGGCGCGAGCGGCCCGCGCTGGCCGAGACCGCGATCGCCGCGCCGATCATCGTCGTCGGTCAGATGCGCTCGGGCACCACCCGCGTTCATCGGCTGCTCGCGGCCGATCCGGCGCTGGCCGGCACCCGCTTCGCTAACAGTTTCGATCCGCTTCCGGCGCGCCCCGACTGGCGGCCGCTCAAGGCGGCGCTCGCGCTCGCCATCGCCCGCCGGATCAACCCCTGGCTCGACACGCTGCACCCGTTCGGCGCCACCCGCCCCGACGAGGAGATCGGCTGGCTCTCGGCCGCGCTCTCGCCCTGCGCTTTCGAAGCGCAGTGGCGGATCCCCTCGTTCGTCGGGTGGAGCGAAGCGTGCGACCCCGCGCCCGTCTACCGCGAGTTCGCCCGCATCCTGCGCACCGACGCCGCCACTTCGGGCAACGCGGAGCGGCCGCGGGTGCTCAAGTGCCCCCAATTCGCCGAGGATCTGGCGGCTGTCCTCGGCCAGTTCCCCGGCGCCCGGGTGGTGGTCGCGCGGCGGGAAACCGGGGCGGTGCTCGACAGCGCGGTGTCGTTGGTCGCCGGTCAGTCGGCCTTCCAGTCGGATACCCGCGACCTCGGCGCGATCCGCAGCGAGTGGCGCCGCAAGCTGGCGCTGCGCGAAGCGCGCATGGCCGAAGCCCTCGGCGGGCACCGCAGCCAAGTAGCGATCGTCGGGTTCGACGCTCTCAACGCCGATTGGCGCGCGGCGATGCGCGGCGTGTACCGCGAGCTCGGCCTGCCGCTCGGGGGCCCGGCGCTGGCGGCGATGG
>JBGSBH010000248.1:0-3350 GCA_041730635.1 Cypionkella sp. | reverse complement strand
CGTCGAGGAGTTGCGCCGCCTGTTCGCGCCGGTCGGGCGGGCGTGGCACTTCGAGTGGGATCTCATCGCCAGCGACGCGCGGCCCAAGCTGTGGATCGCGGTTTCGAAAGGCAGCCACTGCCTCAACGATCTGCTGCATCGCTGGCAGACGGGAACCCTCCCGGTCGATATCCTTGGAGTGATCTCCAACCACACGGACCTGCGGACCTTTGCCGAGTGGTACGGTATCCCGTTCCATCATCTGCCGGTCGATCCCGCCAGCCGCGAGGCGCAAGAGGCGGCGATTCTCCGCCTGTTCGAGGGCAGCGGCGCCGATTACCTGGTGCTGGCCAGGTACATGCAGATCCTGTCGGCTGATCTGGTCGAGCGGCTCGATGGCAGATGCATCAACATCCACCACAGCTTCCTGCCGAGCTTCAAGGGCGCCCGGCCCTATCTGCGTGCGCACGAGCGCGGCGTGAAGCTGATCGGCGCCACCGCTCATTTCGTGACCCGCGACCTCGATGAAGGGCCGATCATCGAACAGGATGTCGAACGGGTCGATCACCGGTCGACCGAGCAGGACCTCATCCGCATGGGACGCGATATCGAGGCGCGGGTGCTGGCGCGGTCGGTGCACTGGGTGGCCGAGCGGCGGGTGTTCCTGAACGGGGTGCGGACCGTCGTCTTTCGCTGACGGATTTCAGAGGCCCAGCCTGATCCCCGCCCATACCGTGCGCGGCGCGCCGAGGTCGAGCGAGCCTGCCTGGTTGCGGGTGACGACCGCCTCGTCCGTCAGGTTCTCGCCGCGCACGACCAGCGCCAGACGGCTCCCGAGCGGGACTTGCGCGAACGCATCGAGCGTGGTCGCCGCGGGCAGCCGGTCGCTTTCGAGGTCGTCCTCGAACTGCGCCCCGACGTGGCGCAGCGTTGCCGCCAGCAGCGCACCCGGCCGCGGCCGCCAGGCAAGCGTCCCGCTCGCCGCCACGCGCGGGGTCTGCGCCGGCCGCTTGCCATCGAGCGCGGCGGCCGCGCCGCTGCCGCGCGCTTCGGCGTCGGTCAGCGCGAGCGATCCGTCGAACCGCAGCGCGCCGAGCCGGACCCCCGCGCTCGCCTCGATCCCGCGCGAGACGATCGCGTCGATGTTCTGCCGCTGGCGCAGGTTGGGGCCGATGGTGACATTGGCGATCGCCCGCCGCACGCGGTTGTCGAACGCGGTGAGCGACAGGTCGAGCGTGTCGCCCCGCGCGAGCTCGATCCCCGCCTCGAACCCTTCGAGCCGCTCGTTGCGCAAGGCGGCGTTGGCCTGGGTCACCACCGGGAACACCGTGAACGGGCGGTAGAGCTCGTTGAGCGTCGGCAGCCGCAGGCCGGTGTAGCCCGCCGCGCGCAGCCGCACGCCGCCGCCCAGCCGGACCAGCGCCCCGCCGCGCAGCGAGCCCTGCCAGTCGCTTCGTTCGGGGTAGCGCAGATCGCTGACCACCGCGCCGGCGGCGCTGCGCGCGGTGAAAAAGCCGCCGGCGATGCGGGTGCGATCGGCGCGCACCCCCGCGGTCAGGGTCACCGCCCCCAGCGTGAGATCGTTTTCGGCGAACAGCCCGAGGTCGCTGTTGACCCCTCCGGCTTTGCGCCGCTGGGTGACCGCGCCGGTCGCCGCGCTGATCGCCTCTTCGAACAGCTCGCCCGACGCGCGGCGATAGTCGGCGCCCAGCCGCAGGACGTTGTTCGCCCCGGTCGGCGGGCGCAGCTCGAGCTTGCCGCCGAGCCCGGTCGCGGGAGTGCCGCGCTGGTCGAGCGTCGGCACGAACGCGGTCGAACTCACCACCACGTTGGTGAAATCGCGCGCCTGGACGTAGCCGAGCGCGTCGAACTGCCAGCGCCCGCGGCCGACCAGCCGCAGCGAGGCGTCCTGCCCCTCCATCGCGGTATCCGCGCCGCGGAAGCGCAGCGTGCGCTCGTCGCGGTAGGCGAGGGCGCGCGCCTGCAGCTCGACGTCGGGCGCGAGCGGCGCCACCGCGCGCAATTGCACCGACCACGCATCGTAGCGCGCCCGCGCGGTCGCGGGCACCCGCTGGGCGGGCGGGGTGGTGAAGAACCCCTGCCCCCGGTCCCACCGGGCGGCGAGCGCGGCGAACCCTTCGCCCAGCCGCGGCGCGAGCGCCAGGCTCGCCTCGCTCTCCCCGCGGTCGTTCACCAGCGCCTGGGCGCTGGACGGGCCGAGCGCGGCGGCCCCGGCGCGGGTCAGCTCGCTCGTCCCCGCGAGCGCGCCGGCGCCGAACGGGCCCGAGCCGCCGCCGCGGGTGACCCGAGCGCTGGCCAGCCGCGCGGGCGCGGTCGCGCGGAACGGGATGTAGCCGAAGAACGGATCAGCCATCGGCACCCCGTCGAGCAGCACCTGCGCGCGGCTGGAGGCATTGCCGCCGAGCGCGCGGAGCGTCGCCCCTTGCGCGCTGGGATTGCTCGAGCGGCTGTCCGCGCGGCGGAACTGCTGAAAGCCCGCGATGGTGGCGAGCGCATCCTCGATCCTGCCGGAACCGGTGGCGATAAGCGCCCCGCGCTCGATGGTCTGGCTGCCATACGCCGGCGTCGCGGGGGTATCGGGAAGGCCCGCGCCGGTGACGACGATCACCGGCTCGTGAGGTTCGGCGAGATCGGCAGGGTCGTCCGCATCGGGGGTTTGCCGGGCCGAAAGCGGCGCGGCAACCGCAAGGAGTGCGCTCGTCGTGAAGGCGAAACGAGACTTCGAGATGTCCACGGCCTGGCGCCCCATTGATCCGATGCGGCGCGGCGCGCCCGACACGATTGCCCCGCTGCTCCGCGGCGGTGCCGCTCGCGCTTCGCTCGGTCGAACGAAGCACCGTCCGGGCGGCACTTGGCCCGCTGGCGCACCCGACAGGATTCGAACCTGTGACCTCTGCCTTCGGAGGGCAGCGCTCTATCCAGCTGAGCTACGGGTGCCCATGGTGCCGGGCATCGGACGGGCGCGCTTAGCAAAGGGGCTGCGCGCGCGCCAGCGTCTTCATTAGCGATTTGGCAAGCGGTGCCGGGTTAACGCGGCGGTCACGATGAACGCCCCGCCGACCGACTTTGCCCTTGCCGCGCAGGCGGTCCGCGAACCGAGCGCGCTCGGCGCCGAGTGGGCCGCGCTGCTGGAGGCTGGCGGCGCGGTAGCCGGGCTGGCCGGGCTGGCCGCGGAGAAGATCGACGCGCGGACGCGGGATTTTCCTGCGCTGATCGCTCGGACCGGCGACTGGCGGCTCGAGCTGGCGCGCAACCAGGTGGCGGACCTGTCGGCGATGATGCGCCCGGGGCTCGCGGCCCGGCACGCCGTCGCGGGGCCCGGGCAGGCTCCCCCCGCCCCCGCGCAAGCG
>JBGSBH010000247.1:0-3356 GCA_041730635.1 Cypionkella sp. | reverse complement strand
ATGTCACTGCCGACCCTGATATTGTTGCCAAAGCCGACCGTATCGTTCTGCCCGGCGTTGGCGCCTTTGCGCATTGTATGGAGGCGCTGTCCGCGATTGACGGCCGTTGAGGCCGATCACCGGCGGGCTGCTCGTGCAGAGCCGCGACAACGGCGCCATCACCGCGGGCGATCTCCAAGTGGTCACCCGGCGCGCGCCGAGCGAGCAGGAACTGCAGGATTGCCTGTTCGCCTGGACCGTCGCCCGCCACGTCAAGTCGAACGCGATCGTCTATGCGAAAGACGGCGCCACCGTCGGCATCGGCGCCGGGCAGATGAACCGCCGCGATTCCTCGCGCATCGCGGCGATGAAGGCGGCCGAGGCGGCCGGGAAGTGCGGCTGGGAACGCCCGCGCACCGTCGGCAGCGCGGTCGCCTCCGACGCCTTCTTCCCCTTCGCCGACGGCCTGCTCGCCGCCGCCGACGCCGGCGCGACCGCGGTGATCCAGCCGGGCGGCTCGATCCGTGACGACGAGGTCATCGCCGCTGCCGACGAGGCGGGTCTGGCGATGGTGTTCACCGGGATGCGCCACTTCCGGCACTAGGCGCGCGAAAAGCGTTTTCCTACACCGGGGCGATCTGTCATGACCCGGAATACGCAAGCGCGGGCTGCGCTCCTCGCGAAGAAATGTGTCACCTGTCACTTTTGAACGCAAGTATCTGATTTAAAACCACTTTTTAGCGGTTAGCGAGGGTGACACCCTGTCGCCTTTGTCACCTTCAGTCAGCCCCGCCACCGCCCTTCGCGCAGGATCGCGTGGGCGCAGTTGTGGCCCGTCGCGCCGGTGACGCCGCCGCCGGGGTGCGTGCCCGCCCCGCACAGCCATAGCCCGGGCACCGGGGTGCGGTAGCTGCCCGCGCCCAGCACCGGCCGCGCGGCCCACAGCTGGTCGAGGCTCATCCGGCCGTGGAAGATGTCGCCGCGCCACAGCCCGAACTTGGCCTCGAGCGCGCGCGGGGTGTGGACCTGCTGCGCGAGGATCAGCGCGCGGAAGCCGGGCGCGTGCCGTTCGACCGTGTCGAGCACCGCCTCGACCGCCTCGCCCTCGCGCTCCTCCGGCAGGTCGGGGTCGACATGCTGGCAGAACAGGCTGGCGACATGCTGCCCCGGCGGCGCGAGGCTGTCGTCGACGAGGCTGGGGATCAGCATCTCGACGATCGGCCGGGCGCTGTAGCCCCGTTCGCGCGCGTCGCGCCAGGCGCGGTCCATGTAAGCGAGGCTCGGGCCGATCACGATCCCCGCCTTGAGGTGCTCTTCCCCCGCCGGCGCGGGGCGGAAGCGCGGCAGGCCCGCGAGCGCCAGGTTCATCCGCAAGCTAGCCGATCCGCCGGCGTAGCCGTCCATCGCGCGGACGAAATCCGCCGGCACTGCCTCGCGCGGAACCAGCCGGTCGAACAGCGGCCTGGGCCCCAGGTTGGCGACGACCCGCCGGGCGCGCACTTCCTCGCCGCCCGCCAGCCGCAGCCCGACCGCGCGGCCTTGCTCGACCAGCACCCGCTCGACCGGGGCCTCGGTGACGAACTCGCCGCCGGCCTCGCGCACCGCCTCCGCCATCGCCCGCGTGATCGTGCCCATCCCGCCCGGCACGTGGCCCCAGGCGCCCTTCTTGCCGTTCACCTCGCCGAAGACATGGTGCAGCAGCACGTAGGCGCTGCCCGGCGCCTCGGGCGAGGCGTAGTGGCCGACGCAGGCATCGAAGCCGAACGCGGCCTTGACCGGCTCGCTTTCGAACCAGCGGTCGAGCACTTCGCGCGCCGAGCGGGTGAACAGCGCGAGCACGTCGCGCTGCGCGGCGAGCGGCAGCCGCGCGACCTTGCGCGACTGCATCGCGGCATCGACCAGCGCCGGCAAGCCGCCGTCGACCCGCGGCGGGATCCTGAGCGCGAGGTCGCGCAGCACCTCCGCCACCGTCTCCAGCATCGCGTAGTAGCCGGGCAGCGCCGCGGCGTCCTTGGCCGAGAACCGCGCGAACTCCGCCTGCGTGGCCGCCACGCCGCTCCCGACCAGCAGGTAGTCGCCTTCGAGCGGCAGGAAGTTCGCGAACGGGCGCTCCATCACCCGGTAGCCGCGCGCCTCCAGCGCCATGTCGGCAATCACCTTGGGCTGCAGCAGGCTGACGGTGTAGCTGGCGGTCGAGTTGCGGAAGCCGGGGGCGAACTCCTCGGTCACCGCCGCGCCGCCGACCACCGCGCGGGCCTCGTAGAGGCGCACCTTCTTGCCGGCGCGCGCGAGATAGAACGCGCACACCAGCCCGTTGTGACCCGCCCCGATAATCGCCGCGTCCAGCATTCCCGCTCCCGATCCTGAACCGTTCGCAAGCCGCGCATTAAGCGGCTCGCAATCGCCGGCGCGCTAGCCATATCGCACCAGGCAAAGGATGAAAGCGCATGGGACTGTTCAAGCCCGATCTCTACCGCAACTTCGCCATCGGCTTCCTCGCCGGGACCGGCATCGCCATCTGGCAGGTCGCCCCGCAACTCGCCGCCCTGACGTGAGCCGCGCCGCGCTCGGCCTTGCTTTGGGACTGGCGCTGGCGGGATGCCAGCAGCCGGTCTCGGCGGCCGAGAAAGCGGTCGCCGCACCGGCCGCCAAGCGCATCGCGGCCGAGAAACCCGGGCTCAAGACCGCGGTATTCGCCGGCGGCTGCTTCTGGGGGGTCGAGGCGGTGTTCAGCCATGTGAAGGGCGTGAAGAGCGCGGTGGCCGGCTATCACGGCGGCACCGCGCGCTCGGCGACGTACGAGCTCGTCTCCTCAGGCGTGACCGACCACGCCGAGGCGGTGAAGGTAATCTACGATCCGGCGACCGTGCGCTACGACCAGTTGCTGCAGGTGTTCTTCTCGGTCGTTGCCGATCCCACGCTCAAGAACCGCCAGGGCCCCGATGTGGGCCCCCAGTACCGCGCCGCGCTGATCCCGCAGAGCGAGGAGCAGCGCGCGGTCGCCGCCGCCTATCTCCAGCAGATGCGCGGTTCGGGCGTGTGGAAGAAGCCGATCGTCACCGGGATCGAGCGGGCGCAGGCGTTCTATCCGGCCGAAGGCTACCACCAGGATTTCGCGCTGAAGAACCCCGGGCACGCCTACATCGTGCGCTGGGACGCGCCCAAGGTGGCCGCTTTGAAAGCGATGTATCCGACGCTCTACAAACCCGGCTTCACCCGCAACTGACGCGGCACTGGCGCGCGGGCCCCAGGCGCATTACAATTGTTGGTCGATGGCCGGGAAACACCAGCACCGCGAGCATTCGGGCTCCGCGCTCGCCGCCGCGGCGCGGCCCGCGCTGGCCGCCGCGGGCGAGCAGTGGGCCGAGCTGCGCGCC
>JBGSBH010000246.1:0-3427 GCA_041730635.1 Cypionkella sp. | reverse complement strand
CGTTGGCCAGCGTCTGCGCCTCGACGCCCTGCGCCGCGTCGACCACCAGCAGCGCGCCCTCGCACGCGGCGAGGGAGCGGCTGACCTCGTAGGCGAAGTCGACGTGGCCCGGCGTGTCCATTAGGTTGAGCTCGTAGGTCTCGCCGTTGCGGGCGGTGTACTCGAGCCGCACCGTCTGCGCCTTGATGGTGATCCCCCGCTCGCGCTCGATGTCCATGTTATCAAGCACTTGCTCGCTCATCTCGCGCTCGGAAAGGCCACCGGTCGCCTGGATCAACCGATCCGCCAGCGTCGACTTCCCGTGGTCGATGTGAGCGATTATGCTAAAGTTGCGGATGTGCTGAAGGTCGGTCATCGCGCGCGCCCTTAGCGGCGTGCGCGGCGCGTGTCAGCCCGTGCTCAGGCCGCGCGGTTGGTCGCCGCGAGATCGACCTGGAGGAACGCCGGCCGGCTCTTGGGCCCGTCGTCGCGCAGGTTGAGCGGCACGTACGAGCCGGGCGGCAAGGCCGTCAGCGGCATGCCCGCCGCGGCGAGCGCGTATGGGCTGATCCGGTGGCGGGTGCACAGCCCGTCGGCCCCGTCGCTGATCAGCGACTGCTCGAACTCGAGCCCCTGCGCGTACCCTTCCGAGCGCACGACGGTCGACACCACCAGCTGGCCGCCGCCGAGATCGAGCACCAGCGGCGTGCCCAGCGGCACGTCGAGCAGCCCTTCGATCCCCGCCCCCGACTTGGAGAGGTTGCGCATCACCACCTCGTAGCGGTGGTCCTCGTGGATTACCCCCACCTTGCGGTAGGTCGAGCGGCGGTCGGCGCGGTGCTTGGCCGGCCCTTCGGGGTCGAACTTCAGCCCGCCTTCGTTGAGCCGCTTGAGCAGCTCGTCCTGCGCCAGCGCCTTCGAGAAGATGTAGCCCTGGATGTGGCTCGCGCCGAGCTTGCTGATCAGCGCCAGCTCGTCCATCGCCTCGACGCCTTCGGCCACGGTTTCCATCTTGAGCGCCCGCGCCAGGCTGACGATCGCGGTGATGATCGCCGCGTTGTTGTTCTCGTCCTCGGTCAGCCCGGCGACGAAGCTGCGGTCGATCTTGATCTTGTCGAGCGGGGCGTTGCTCAGATAGCCGAGCGACGAATAGCCGGTCCCGAAATCGTCGAGCGCCAGCCGCACGCCGCGCTTCTTCAGCGCCTTCAGCATCTGCCCGGTGCCCTGCGGATCGCCGAGGAACACGCTCTCGGTGATTTCGAGCTCGAGCCGCGAGGCTTCGAGCCCGCTGCGCTCGAGCGCCGCGCGCACCACTTTGGGTACGTCGGTGCCGGAGAACTGGATCGCCGAGACGTTCACCGCGACGCGCAGCGAGTACGGCCATTTGATCGCGTCCTCGCACGCCCGCCGCAGGACCCATTCGCCGAGCGAGTTGATCAGGTTGGTTTCCTCGGCGACCGGAATGAACTCGGCCGGGCTGATCCACCCGCGTTCGGGATGGTTCCAGCGGACCAGCGCCTCGAGCGCGCTCACCGTGTGATCGCTGGTGCGGACGATCGGCTGGTAGTGTAGCTCGAGCTGATCGTTCTGGATCGCGTCGCGCAGATCCTCCTCGATCTGGCGGCGCAGCCGCGCGCCGTCCTTGAGCTCGCTGGAGAAGAAGCGGTACTGCCCGCGCCCGCCGCCCTTGGCCGCGTAGAGCGCCAGGTCCGCGCTGCTGACCAGCTCATCGGTGTCGATGCCATCGTACGGCGCGATCGCGATGCCGACCGAGGTGCCGATGATCGCGCGGCTGCCATCGAGCGAATAGGGCTGCGAGATCATCTGGATCACGCTGTTGGCGATCTCGCCGAGCCGCCCGCGGTCGTCGATGTCGGGCAGCATGACCTGGAACTCGTCACCGCCCAGCCGGCCGATTTCGCCGCGCCCGGCGATGATCCGCTCGAGCCGCTGCGCGACCTGCTTGAGCAGCTCGTCGCCCGCCGGGTGGCCGAGCGTGTCGTTGACCTGCTTGAACCGGTCGAGATCGAGCATCATCAGCGCGCAGCTGCGCTTGGCCGCCTTGTAGGCGGTCAGCGTCGCCGTGAGCCGCTTGGTCATCCGGTGGCGATTGGCGAGCCCGGTAAGCGAATCGTACTGTGCCATGCGCGAGGCGTCGCGCTGGCTTTCGCGCACCGCGGTGATGTCTTTCGCGCTGCCGCGATAGCCGAGGAACTCGCCGTTCTCATCGTTCTGCGGGCGGGCATTGATCGACCACCAGACCTCGCGGTCCTCGACCGCGATGCGGACCGGCAGCTCGAAAATCGAGTTCTTGGCGCGCAGCTGGAACGCGAGCGGCCGTTCGGCGCGATCCTCGTCATCCTCGCGGTCGGGCAGGAACAACGTCGATAGCGGCGTGCCGATGATCGCCGCGGCATCGAGCCCAAGCTGGCGCGCGGCGCTGGCGGATAGGTAGCTCAGCGCCCCGTCGGCATCGGTCGCCCAGAACCAGCCCAGCCCCGCCTCCTCGAACTGATCGAGCAGCGCGAGACGCTTGCCGGCATCGGCGGCAGCTGGCTGGCGCGAACGATCGGAATGATCGTTGCCCGAGCGTCCGAAAAATCCACCTAGAGCCATGGAATACCTTGGTTTGCGCGCAATCGGCTTCTTACGCGGCCAATCCTGAAAGCTTTGCTAACCACGCCGGCCCGCGTTCCGGGGCGGTGCGCGGTGCGGGCCTTCCCGCGCGCCCGGCGGGCGGCTTGCCAAGCATGATGCCGCCGTGCATGACTGGCGCCTCCCTCAGCGCCGTCGGGAGGAGACGCAGATGGGCACCCGGTTGGAGAACGAAGCCGCGCAGTCGACGACCGCGCTCGGGCCGATGGTCGGGCTGGTGCGCGAGGACTTCGCCGGCGCGGTCGCGCTGCTGCTGCGCGAGACCGCGAGCGATCCGGCGCGCACCATGCGCCACGCCCGCGCGATGGGCGAGGACATGGTCAGGATCATGACCGGCCGGAGCGATCTGGCGCCCGACCCCAAGGACAAGCGGTTCAAGGACCCCGCCTGGCAATACAACCCGTTCATGAAGGCCGGAGCGCAGTATTACCTCGCGGTCCAGAAGGGGATGAAAAGCTGGCTCGGCGAGCTCGAGCTTGACGCGATCGAGCGCGACCGCGCCAATTTCATCAGCCAGATCATCATCGATGCGCTGGCGCCCACGAACACGCTCCTCGGCAACCCCACCGCGCAGAAGCGGCTGGTCGACAGCGGCGGGCTGTCGCTGATCAAGGGGCTGAAGAACGCCTACAACGACATGGTCCACAACAAGGGCATGGTCGCCCAGGTGGACAAGCGCCCGTTCAAGGTCGGCGAGAATGTCGCGACCAGCAAGGGTTCGGTCGTGTTGCGGACCGAGATGATGGAGCTCATCCACTACTGCCGTGTGACGGACTGCCCGGGCCGGCGCAAC
>JBGSBH010000245.1:0-3443 GCA_041730635.1 Cypionkella sp. | reverse complement strand
CTCGCGATTGGTGAAGGTCAGCTCGCGCAGCACGTCGTCGCGCACCAGCCCGCGCCACAGCGCGATCCCGCCCATGTCGGGCACCAGGCCCCAGCGCATTTCCATCACCGCCATCCGGGTATCGGGCGCGACCACCCGCACGTCCGCCCCGCTGGCGATCTGCAGCCCGCCCCCGAAGCACACCCCGTGCACCGCGGCGATCACCGGCACCGGCAGCTTGCGCCACTGCATCGCCACCTGCTGCGCGCGGTTGGCGTTGCCGAAGGTGCGCTCGGTCAGCGGCGGCTCGTCGCTGCGGTTGCGGCTGAAGCTCGCCAGATCGAGCCCGGCGCAGAACGCCCGGCCTTCGCCTGCCAGCACCACCGCGCGCAAGCCGCGCATGTTCTGCAGCGCCTGGCCCGCTTCGATCAGCCGGTCGAACATCTCCGCGTCGAGCGCATTGAGCTTGTCGGCGCGGATCAGCCGCACTTGCGCGACGCCGTCCTCCTCCAGCTCGATCGAGACCCGGTCGTTGGCGCGGAAATTCATGGCACTCGTCACCCTGGTTGCGAGCCCGCACCGTCGCGCATGCCCGGCGGCTTGTCCAGCCGGAGCCGGATGCGTGGCGCAAACGCCACGGCCGGCCGCCGATTGCGGCACGGTTATGAGCGGGCGAAGAGAAAATATTGCGCGCGCGTGACGGGTGCTCCTTAAAGGACGGCGCAAAACATGGGGGAATAGAATGTCGGTATCCGCTTCCTTGAAGCTCGCGTTGCTCGCCGGTGCCGCGGGCGCTTCGCTGGCCCTGCCCGCCGCCGCCGCGGCGCAGGAGACGCCCGCCCCCGCCCCCTCACCTGCCGCGAACGAAGAAACCAGCGACATCGTCGTCACCGGCACCCGCGTGGTGCGCGACGGGTACCAGGCGCCGACCCCGCTGACGGTGCTGACCACCGAGGACATCGAGAACAGCTCGCCGACCAACAACATCGCCGATTTCGTCAACCAGTTGCCCTCGCTCGCAGGCTCGACCCGCCCGTCGAACTCGCGCCTCAACATCAGCAGCGGCCAGGCCGGGATCAACGCGCTGAACCTGCGCAACTTCGGCGAGACGCGCACACTGATCCTGCTCAACAACCGGCGGTCGGTCGCCTCGACAATCACCGGGGTGGTCGATGTCAACACCATCCCGCAAATGCTGGTCGAACGGGTCGAGGTGGTGACCGGCGGCGCGTCGGCCTCGTACGGCTCGGACGCGGTGGCGGGCGTGGTCAACTTCATCCTCGACGACGATTTCGAGGGGCTGAAGCTCGAAGGCGACAGCGGCATCACCCAATACGGCGACGGGTTCAACTATTCGCTGAGCGCGGCGGGCGGCTTGGCCTTCGCCGATGGCCGCGGCCATCTGCTGCTGAGCGGCGAGATCGCGCACCGCGACGGCATCTTCAACACCATCGACCGCGAATGGAACCAGCGCGGCTACGTCCGCTTCGAAGACCCGACATGGACGGTGAGCAGCCCGAACCCGCGGTTCATCACCACCCTGCTCCAGGTCGGTGCCGCCAACTCCACCCCCGGGGGCCTGATCACCGGCTCCGCCGGCGGCGTAGCCAACCGCCTGCGCGGGATCTATTTCGGCGACGGCGGGCAAGTGCTGCAGTTCCAGTACGGCGCGCGGACCTTCCCCTCCCCCACCGGTACCGCGGCGCCGACGCTGACCCAGGGGGGATCGTGGCAGGTGAACGATTCGGGCCGGCGCATCGGGCTCGATCCCGAAGACGACCGGCGCGGCGCGTTCGGACGGCTGAGCTTCGAGGTCGCCGACGGGTTCACGCTGTTCGCCGAAGCCTCGTACAACTGGCAGGAAGTCTACTTCAACGCCGGGCCGAACCTGTCGACCGGGCAAACCCTCAGCGCCACCGGGTGCAGCACCGCCACCCCGACCAACGCCCCGATCACCTGCAACGCGTTCCTCTACAACGCGCTCGGGCCGGCGGCGCTCGCCGGAATCACCAGCGTCACCTTCGCCACCACCGCGGCCGACCTGCCATTTCGCGCGATCAACAACCGGCGCGAGGTGCAAAGGTACGTGATCGGCGCGGAAGGCGATTTCGAGGCGTTCGGCAACACCGCCCGGTGGGACATCTACGGCCAGTACGGCCGCGCCAATCTGCGCGAGCAGCTGCGCAACATCATGCAGACCGGCCCGGCCGACAACCGCAACAAGCTCGCCAACGCGACCAACGTGGCCTTCGCGCAGGCCGGCAACCCCCGCGGCTACGCGGTGGGCTCGATCCAGTGCACGATCAACCTCGACGCGATCGCCACCAACGACGATCCGGCGTGCGTCCCGCTCAACCGGCTCGGCATCGGCGTCGCCTCGGCCGCGGCGATCGACTACGTTCTCGGCGATCCCTACCGCGATCAGGTGGTCGAGCAGACCGTGGTCGGCGCCAACCTCTCGCTGACTCCGTTCGGCACCTGGGCGGGCGATGTCAGCGTCGCGCTCGGCGGCGAATACCGCAAGGAAGAGATCGACGGCTTCGTGCCGCAGGAATTCCAGCCGGTGATCAACCGCGACGCGAGCGGCCGGCCGATCTCCACGACCAACTTGTGGTCGGTCGGCAACTATCTGCCGAGCAAGGGCTCGTTCGACGTCAAGGAAGCCTATCTCGAAGCGGTCGTGCCGCTTGGCTTCGGCCTCGAGTTCAACGGCGCGGTGCGCGCGACCGACTATTCGACCTCGGGCTATGTCACCACCTGGCGGGCGGGCGCGACCTGGTCGCCGATCGACGACATCCGCCTGCGGGTGACCCGTTCGCGCGACATCCGCGCGCCCAACCTCAACGAGCTGTTCGCCGCCGGCACCGCCAACACCGACACGGTGAGCAACCCGTTCTTCAACGCGGCCACCGGCACCGCCACCCCGCTCAACGGCGTGGTCTACAACACCGCCAGCATCGGTTACTCGGGCCTTGCCCAGGGCAACCTCAATCTTGGGCCCGAGAAGGCCGATTCTTGGAACATCGGCGGGGTCGTCTCGCCGCGCTTCCTTCCGGGCTTCAGCGCGTCGGTCGACTACTTCCGCATTGATCTCGACGGGGCGATCGACAGCCTCAGCGCGCAGAACATCATCAACCTGTGCTTCCAGGGCCAGACCGAGGTGTGCGGCGCGATCAGCCCCGACCCGGCCAACGCGGCGCGCATCCTGATCCGCACCCAGCCGTTCAATTTCCAGCGCCGGCTGGTGCGCGGGATCGACTTCGAGGCGTCGTACCGCACCTCGCTCGACCGGCTGTTCCCACAATCCGAAGGCAACCTGTTCTTCCGCGGGCTGGCCACGCATTACCTCGAAAACATCGTCGATACCGGCATTGCCGGAGCGGCGGTGCTCGACACCACCGGGGTCAACGGCGGGCAGTTCAGCACGCCGAGCTGGATCTACCGCTTCAGTGCGACTTACGACA
>JBGSBH010000244.1:0-3447 GCA_041730635.1 Cypionkella sp. | reverse complement strand
GCCCATTTGGATATTCTGTTCATGCAAGAGCGGTTCTTTCTTCAACAGTAAGATGCCCCTGTTTAAGATGCCACACCTCAGCGACGAGATCAACGCCCGGCTCCTCAGCGTGGTCGACCACGCGACGAGCCCGTGGGGGGTCAAGATCACCCGGGTCGAGATCAAGGACATCCGCCCGCCGGTCGACATTTCCGAGGCGATGGCGCGGCAGATGAAGGCCGAGCGGCTGAAGCGCGCCGAGATCCTCGAGGCCGAGGGCGAGCGCGCCAGCCGCATCCTGCGCGCCGAGGGCGAGAAGCAGTCGGCGATCCTCTCGGCCGAAGGCAAGAAAGAAGCCGCGTTCCGCGACGCCGAGGCGCGCGAGCGCGCCGCCGAAGCCGAGGCGCAGGCGACCCGCGCGGTCTCCGAAGCCATCGCGCAGAGCGGCAACCAGGCGATCAACTACTTCATCGCGCAGGAATACACCAAGGCGGTCGGCAAGTTCGCCACCAGCCCGAACGCCAAGACGATCCTGTTCCCGGTCGAGGCGACCCAGCTGATCGGCTCGCTGGGCGGGATCGGCGAGCTGGTGCGCGAGGCGATCAAGCCGGGCGACGTGACCGTCCCCGCGGCGCCGGATGGCGGGCTCGCGCTCCCGTCGCAGCGGCAGCGGACCGCGGTGCCGCGCGCCGGCGGGGAGCCGGGCTGATGGACGGGCCCGGCGGGATCGAGGCCTACTGGGCCTGGGCGGCGCTCGGCCTCGCGCTTGCCGGGCTGGAGATGCTGCTGCCGGGGGTCTACCTGTTCTGGCTCGCGCTCGCCGCGCTGGCGACCGCCGCGCTCACGTTCGTGGTCGATCCGGGGGTGCCGCTGCAGATCGTCAGCTTCGTGTTCCTCGCGCTGATCTTCGTGTTCTCCGCCCGCCGCATCCTGCGCGACCAGCCGATCGAGAGCGCCGACCCGCTGCTCAACAACCGGATGGGCCGGCTGGTCGGCCAGACCGGCACGATCGCCGCCGCGATCGAGCACGGCGAGGGCCGCGTGCGGCACGGCGACAGCGAATGGCCGGCGCGCGGGCCCGAGCTCGCCGCGGGCCAGCGGGTGCGGATCACCGGGTTCGACGGCGGCACGCTGATCGTCGAGCCGCTCGCCCTGCTAAAGGACGAGGGGACACTGCCCCCCGCGGTCTAGCCCGCCAGCTTCTCGTTGAACCGGCCGTGCTTGCGGTAGCGGGTCATCCAGCGGTCGAGGAACAGGCCGAGCGGGCGCGGGGTGACCCCGAGCGCCTCGATCCCCGGATGGGCGCCCGAGGGCTGGTTGCCGGCCTTGAGCAGCGTCCACTGGTCCGAGTTCATCGGCGTGCCCGGCAGCGCCGCGAACAGCGCCGAGGCCGCGTCGGGCAGGTCCACCAGCCAGCGCTTGCGGTTCTGCGCCGCGGCGATCCGCTCGTTCAGCGCCCGCATCGTGATCGCCTCGGGCCCGGCGATCTCGTAGGTCTTGCCGCCGTGCGCGGCGGGATCGGCCAGCGCGTTGGCGATCGCGCAGGCGGCGTCGTCGGCCGACAGCGGCTGCAGCTTCGCGCCGGGCGCGAACACCGGGAGAACCGGGAACAGCGCGATCAGGCGGGCGAACATCTGCACGAAGTTGTCGTCCTCGCCGAACAATACCGACGGGCGCACGATCGTCGCGCTGGGGAAGGCGGCGAGCACCGCGGCCTCGCTCTCCGCCTTGGCGCGCGCGTAGCCGGCGGGCGACTGGGGATCGGCCCCGATCGCGCTGACGTGGACGAACGCCTCGGCTCCGCCGCCCGCGGCGGCTTCGGCGAGATTTCGCGCGCTGCCGGCGATCGCCGCGCGCACGTCGCCGGCGAACGTGCCGACGAGGTTGATCACCCCTTGCGCGCCGGCGACCGCGGCCGCGGCGTGTCCCGGGCGGGTCGCGTCGCAACGGGCAAACTGGAGCTGGCCGAGCTGCGCGAGCGGCTTCAGCCGCCACGCCCTCGCCGGGTTGCGGCTGGCGACCCGCACCCGCGCCCCGCGTGAGAGCAGCGCCTGCACGACATGGTCGCCGAGGAATCCGCTGCCCCCGACCACCGCCACCAGCTTGCCCTCGAGCGCGTGCTGCCTTGCCATCGAAACCTTCTAGCCGAACGAGCCGCCGCCCTGCCGCAATCGGCCGCCGCCTGCAACCGCGCGCGCAACCTCCGTTGACAAGCGCGCGCCCCCTTCGTATCGGCGCGCCCCTACCCGGCAGCCGCGGCACGCGCGGCGGCCCGTGTGCCCAGATGGCGGAATTGGTAGACGCACCGTCTTCAGGTGGCGGCGCTCGCAAGGGCGTGGAGGTTCGAGTCCTCTTCTGGGCACCATACTCGCTGGCGCGCGGTTCTGGATTGCCGGCCCGATGCGCGGGCTCGCAAGCAGGAGATCCGAATGCGCCAGGTTGATCACTTCGTCGTCGGCGGGGCCCCCACCACCCGTGGCCGGACCCACCGCGTCTGGAATCCTTCCACCGGCGAAGTGCAGGCGGAAGTCGCGCTGGGCGATGCCGCGCTGCTCGACCGGGCGGTCGCCTCGGCGCAGGCGGTGCAGCCCGAATGGGCGGCGACCAACCCGCAGCGGCGCGCGCGGATCATGTTCGCGTTCAAGACGCTGGTCGAGGACAACCGCGAGGAGATCGCCCACCTGCTCGCTTCCGAGCACGGCAAGGTGATCGACGATGCGCTGGGCGACATCCAGCGT
Source organism: Cypionkella sp. (assembly GCA_041730635.1). GTDB lineage: Bacteria > Pseudomonadota > Alphaproteobacteria > Sphingomonadales > Sphingomonadaceae > Tsuneonella. Next base: position 730 of record JBGSBH010000244.1, on the reverse strand, counting down.
GGGCTCGAGGTGATCGAATATGTCTGCGGTATCCCCCAGGTGCTGAAGGGCGAATACACGCTCGGCGCCGGGCCGGGCATCGACGTCTATTCGGCGCGCCAGCCGCTCGGCATCGGCGCCGGGATCACCCCGTTCAACTTCCCGGCGATGATCCCGATGTGGATGTTCGGCATGGCGATCGCCGCCGGCAACGCGTTCATCCTCAAGCCCTCGGAACGCGATCCCAGCGTGCCGGTGCGCCTCGCCGAGCTGTTTCTCGAAGCCGGGGCGCCGCAGGGGCTGCTCCAGGTGGTCCACGGCGACAAGGAGATGGTCGACGCGATCCTCGACCATCCCGATATCGCCGCGGTCAGCTTCGTCGGCTCGAGCGACATCGCGCACTACGTCTACAAGCGCGGGGTCGCCGCGGGCAAGCGGGTGCAGGCGATGGGCGGGGCGAAGAACCACGGGATCGTCATGCCCGACGCCGATCTCGACCAGGTGGTGAACGATCTCGCCGGCGCGGCGTTCGGCTCGGCCGGCGAGCGCTGCATGGCGCTCCCGGTGGTGGTCCCGGTGGGCGCGGATACCGCCGACCGGCTGCGGGAGAAGCTGATCCCGGCGATCGAGGCGCTGCGGGTAGGCGTATCGACCGACCGCGATGCGCACTACGGGCCGGTCGTCACGCCCGAGCACAAGGCGCGGGTCGAGGCGTGGATCGACACCGCCGAGCGCGAAGGCGCCGAGGTGG
>JBGSBH010000243.1:0-3491 GCA_041730635.1 Cypionkella sp. | reverse complement strand
AGGGCATCCCCATCCTCGGCACCAGCCCCGATGCGATCGACCTCGCCGAGGACCGCGAGCGGTTCGCCAAGCTCGTCGGCAAGCTGAAGCTCAAGCAGCCCGCCAACGGCATCGCCCGCAGCCGCGACGAGGCGCGGGCGGTCGCCGCGCGGATCGGCTACCCGGTGCTGCTGCGGCCGAGCTACGTCCTCGGCGGGCGGGCGATGGAGATCGTCGACAGCGAAGCCCAGCTCGATGCCTATATCGCCGCCGCGGTCAACGTCAGCGGCGACAGCCCGGTCCTGGTCGACCAGTACCTGCGCGATGCGATCGAATGCGATGTCGACGCGCTCAGCGATGGCGCCGAAGTGCGTATCGCCGGGGTCATGCAGCATATCGAGGAAGCCGGGGTCCACTCGGGCGACAGCGCCTGTACCCTGCCGCCCTACAGCCTGGCCCCCGACATCATCGCCGAGATGGAGCGCCAGGCCGAGGCGCTCGCCCGCGCGCTCAAGGTCAAGGGGCTGATGAACATCCAGTTCGCGGTGAAGGACCCCGGTTCGGTGACCGGGGCAGGCGCGGAAGTCTACCTGATAGAGGTCAACCCGCGCGCCAGCCGCACCGTGCCGTTCGTCGCCAAAGCGATCGGCCAGCCGGTCGCCAAGATCGCTGCGCGGGTGATGGCGGGCCAGCCGCTGAGCGGCTTTCCGCCGTTCCGCCGGGCGCTCGACTACATGGCGGTCAAGGAAGCGGTGTTCCCCTTCGCCAAGTTCCCCGGCGCCGATCCGGTGCTCACACCCGAGATGAAGTCCACCGGCGAAGTGATGGGGATCGATCGCGATTTCCCCACGGCCTTCCTCAAGTCGCAGATGGGCGCCGGCGACCGGCTGCCGCGCGGCGGGGTGCTGTTCGTCAGCGTCAAGGACAGCGACAAGGCCGCCGTGGTCCCGGCGGTACGGGCGCTGATCGAGCACGGGTTCACCGCGGTCGCCACCGGCGGGACCCAGCGTTTCCTCGCCGAACAGGGTCTGCCGGTCGAACGGATCAACAAGGTCGCCGAGGGCCAGCCGCATATCGTGGACCGGATAATCGACCGCGAGATCGCGCTGATTTTCAACACCACCGAGGGGTGGCAGTCGCACCTTGACAGCAAATCGATCCGCGCCAGCGCGCTCGAAACCCGGGTGCCGTACTACACCACCGCCGCCGCCAGCCTGGCGGTTGCCCGCGCGATAACCGAGGTTAACCCCAGTCAGCTTGCGGTTCGTCCGTTGCAAGACTATTATAGCTGACAGACACGACGCGTTCCCCCGACATCGCGATTGGCCCCCAGCCGTCCTGACAGGCGGCCGGGCGGCGAATTGTCCTGGCGAGCGCCGCTGCAGGAAGAAATACGGGAATGGCTACGATGGAAAAGGTGCCGATGCTGGCCGAGGGATACGAGCGGATTGCCGCCGACCTCAAGGCGCTGCGCGCCGAACGGCCGCAGATCGTCGATGCGATCGAAGAAGCCCGCGCGCACGGCGACCTGTCCGAAAACGCCGAATACCACGCGGCGAAAGAGCGCCAGGGCCAGATCGAGGCGCAGATCGCGGAGCTCGAGGATCGAATGAGCCGCGCGCAGATCATCGATCCCGCCTCGCTGTCGGGCGACCGGATCGTGTTCGGCGCGACCGTGACCTTGCTCGACGACGAGGACAAGCCGGTGACCTACCAAATCGTCGGCCAGACCGAGGCCGACGCGAAGAAGGGCCGGATCAGCTACAACTCGCCGCTCGGCCGCGCGCTGATCACCAAGAAGGTCGGCGACGAGATCGAGGTGACCGTGCCGTCGGGCGACAAGTTCTACCTCGTCGAGAAGATCGAGTTCATCTGAGCGGGCGAGCCCCGCGCCCCTGATTCAGGCGCCCTCGATCTCGGGGCTCAGCAGCTTGTGCAGGTGGACGATGACATATTTCATCGCCGCATCGTCGACCGTGCGCTGGGCGGCGCCACGCCACGCGTCGAGCGCGCTGCCGTAGTCGGGAAACACGCCGACGACGTCGAGCGCCGTCAGGTCCTCGAACTGCATCGTGCGGGGGTCGGTAACCCGGCCGCCCATCACCAGGTGCAGCAGCTGCTTGTTCTCGTTCATCGCCGAATCCTTGGGGAGGAATTTCGGCGCGCCCATAGGCAAAGCGGCGCGGCAGGGGAAGCCCGCCACGCCGCGCCCGACGGAGCCGTCTAGCGCGCGGTGCGCCCGCGCAGCTCGCGCAAAGTGCGCACCGCGGCCCGGCCGATGTCGCGCGCGGTGTCCCCCGCGCTTTCCGCCGCGGTGCTCGCGCCGCGCCCGGCGCTGCGCGCGCTGTCGCCGATGGCGCTGCCGAGATCGCTTAGCTTGCGGGTGCCGGTGCCGGCGGCCTTTTCGGCGCTATCGAGGACCTGGCTGCCGTACGTCACGGCGAGATCGGCGAGAGCGCCGGCCAGCACCGCGCTGCGGGCGGTCGCCTTCTTGCGCAGCCGGCGTCCGGGGCCCGGCACGATCGAGGCGATCAGCACCCCGAGCGCCAGCCCGCCCACCACCGTGGTGATCGGATGCTCCTTGACGAACGAGGTCGCGCTCTCGCCCGCATTGCGCGCGTAATCGCCCAGCGAACGCTCTTCGTTACGCTGCTGCGCGGCGTCGACTTTTTCCTTGAGCTCGGTGCGCTTGGCGTCGGCCGACTTGCCGGTGGTCTTCGCGGAGGTCTTCGGCTTGCTCGCGGCCTTGGAGGTGGTGGCCATGGTGATGGGCTCCGTGCTGGGAGAGAGGTCAGCGCTTCAACGGCCGCCAGCCGCGATGCGTTCCGATCATTCGGGCTGTTGCTCGTGCTCGTTGCCGAGGACCAGGGCGAGCAGCGGATGGCGAACCAGCCACAGCAGCAGCGCCGCGACCGCCGCCGCAACCAGTCCCTTGTGCTCGGTGACCAGATGGGCCGCCTCGTCCATCGCATCCTGCGCGCCCTCGCTGACCCGATCGGCGATGCGGGTCGGGATGCTCCGTCCGGCAAGGCTGGCCCGCAGGTTGGCGACGTCGGCGTCGAGGATCGCGCGCGCGGCGTCGCGCAACACCCGATCTTCGCGCAGCTGCTGCTCGAGAGGATCGCTCATGACGGCTTCCCGGCGGTCGCGGCCGAGATGCTGGCGAACTTGCGGCGAGCCATCCGCGCGAACAGCAGCGCGACAACCAGCAGCAGCCCGGCGACGAGCGCGGTTGCACCCCACGCCGTGATCAGCGGCGCGAGCGCGATCACCAGCCCGACGACCAGGGCGATCAGGGCGAGGTGACCGAACACGGCCGCGACCGCGCCGTAGATCGCCCCCGATTTGCTGCGGTCGAGCACCAGCGCGGCGCGCGATTTCTGGTACTGCAGCTCGGCTTCGAGATAAGTCCGCCCATCCCCTACAAGGTGGCGGATATCGTCTGTCAGCGAGTCATTGCCCGACATGGCGGAGGCGGGGGGGGGGGGGGGGGGGGGGGGGGGGGGGGGGGG
>JBGSBH010000242.1:0-3505 GCA_041730635.1 Cypionkella sp. | reverse complement strand
GCGTCGGCGCGCTCTGATTCGGTCGGCCGATTCGCCGCCCGGCGGGCGGCTTCGGCGACCCTTGCGAGAACAAACCAAGACGACGCCGGTCCCGTTCGGGGCCGGCGTTTTCGCATGTCCGCGGCCCGCCCCGACAAACCCTAGGAAATCCCGCGATTCGCGCCCGTCGCGGGCCCATTCCGCCAATGAAATGAAAGGGTTGAACGCGTCTCCGCGGCTTTCGCCGAGTCAACATTCAATATTTCACTTTTTTTGCATTCGCAGCCTTGCCAGCCCTGCCCGGCTGTTGAAAGGAAGCGGTCCTCCCGGGGCTTGGACGGCTCGGGATCAAAGCACTGGACCGGCCCGCCGAACCCGTGGCGACTTCGCTTTTCGGGGAAGGCACCGCCGTGTCCGCCGTTGGGGGAACGGGGCTTTCGATCGGCCCGACAGGAGAGGTTGGAACAGTCGATGAATGCGAACATCGGCGGCAGGTCTGCTGCGCAGCGAAAGGGCGGTGAAGAGGGCATGGAGGATCTCGAGGCGGTGAACCTGGCGGCCGACTGGTCGGACATCAGCCAGGGCCTGCGCAAGGACCTCGGCCACCAGCTTCACAGCCAGTGGATCAAGCCGATCCAGGTCGGCGGGTTCTGCGCCGACAGCGGCACGCTCGAGCTTTACCTGCCGACGGATTTCAGCGCCAACTGGGTCAAGGACCGCTTTCACGACCGCCTGAGCCTCGCCTGGAAGATCGCGCGCAGCGAAGTGCGCAGCGTCGAGATCAAGGCGCATCCCGGCCGCCGCAAGCTGCCCGAACTCGCTTTCGGCGACGGCCGCCGGCCGGCCAACGACGGCGGCGACACCAGCCTGATCGCGGTCGCCGCGGGCACCATCGGCGAGCGCGGGTTCACCTCGTCGGTCGGGCTCGATCCCTCGCTCACGTTCGCCGCGTTCGTCACCGGGGAAGCGAACGTCCTGGCGTGCAACGCCGCCCAGCGGATGTCGGCCAGCGAGCAGCCGCAGTTCTCCCCCCTCTACCTCAAGGCGGCGACCGGCCAGGGCAAGACTCACCTGCTCCACGCGATCGGCCATGCGTACCTCGGCGCCCACCCGCGGGCGCGGATCTTCTACTGCAGCGCCGAACGCTTCATGGTCGAGTTCGTCCAGGCGCTGAAATCCAACCAGACGATCGAGTTCAAGGCGCGGCTGCGCAGCTTCGACCTGCTGCTGGTGGACGACATCCAGTTCATCATTGGCAAGGCCAGCGCGCAGGAAGAGCTGCTCTACACGATCGATGCGCTGCTCGCCGAAGGCAAGCGGCTGGTGTTCGCCGCCGATCGCGCGCCGCAGGCGCTCGACGGGGTCGAGCCGCGGCTGCTGTCGCGCCTGTCGATGGGCCTCGTCGCCGATATCCAGGCGGCCGACATCGAGCTGCGGCGGACGATCCTCGAATCGAAGCTCACCCGGTTCGCCCCGCTGGCGGTGCCCGCCGACGTGGTCGATTTCCTCGCCCGCACGATCACCCGCAACATCCGCGAGCTCGTCGGCGGGCTCAACAAGCTGATCGCCTACGCGCAGCTCACCGGCCAGGACGTGTGCCTGCAGCTCGCCGAAGACCAGCTCACCGACATCCTTTCCGCCAACCGCCGGCGGATCACCATCGACGAGATCCAGCGGACCGTCTGCCAGTTCTACCGCATCGACCGCGCCGAGATGGCGAGCAAGCGGCGCGCGCGCGCGGTGGTCCGGCCGCGGCAGGTGGCGATGTACCTGTCGAAAGTGCTCACCCCGCGCAGCTATCCCGAGATCGGCCGCATGTTCGGCGGACGCGACCATTCGACGGTGATCCACGCGGTGCGGCTGATCGAGGACTTGCGCCAGCGCGACGCCGACATGGACGGCGACGTGCGCAGCCTGCTGCGCCAGCTCGAGAGCTGACCCGCGGCTTTCCACACCGCAGCCACCGGCTCTCCACAGGTCTGTCGACAGGGGCGCGCTTTGCCGCGATAGCCGCCGCATGTCCCTGCCCCCCGATCGCATCGACCGCTTCGCCCGGCACATCGTGTTGCCGCAGGTCGGCGGCGCCGGGCAGGCCCGGCTGGCGCAGGCGCACGTCGCGCTGGCGGGCCTCGGCGGGATCGGCAGCCCGGCGCTGCAGTACCTCGCCGGAGCCGGGATCGGCCGGCTGACGCTGATCGACGACGGCGCGGTGGAACGGTCCAACCTCCAGCGCCAGACGCTCTACTCGGAGCGCGACGTCGGCCACGGCAAGGCGGTCGCCGCCCGGCGCTGGCTGGCCAATTTCGACGCTCGCATCGAGGTCGCGCTGAGCGACCGCCGGATCGATCGAGCAAGTGCCGGCGAAACGCTCGAAGGTGCCGACCTAGTGCTCGACGGCACCGACAACTTCGCCACGCGTCTCGCCGTATCCGATGCCTGCGTGGCGCACGCGATCCCGCTGCTCAGCGCGGCGGTCGGCCGCTTCCAGGGACAGGTCGGGGCCTTCGCCGGCCACCTGCCCGGCGAGGCCTGCTATCGCTGCTTCGTCGGCGACGCGTTCGACGCCGACGATTGCGACTCGTGCGCCGACGACGGCATGCTCGGCGCGATGGCCGGGTGGGTGGGTACGTTCGCCGCGCTGCAGGCGGTCCGCTGCCTGCTCGCGCCGGTCGGCGGGATGGGCCCGGCGCAATGGGGCGCGGTCCACCTGCTCGACGGGTTGCAGCCGGGCATGCGCCGGATCCGCGTCGCCAAGGATCCGCAATGCCGTGCCTGTGGCGGCGCGGCAGCCGGTTCGCGGGGCGAAAGCAACGCAGATTATTGAACTCGCGCACCGCTCTGGTAGTCATCGCCCCGGGGGAAGCGATCGGGGACGGGACAGTGCGACATTACCGGATCAACAAGGTGACCGCGCCCGGCGGGCGTACGCTCAAGAAGCGCGACGTACTGGCGCAGAGCGACGCCGAGGCGGTGCAGACCGCCGCCGAAAGCGATGAGTGCCCGGTGTGCGAGGTGCTGCGCGACGGGCGCACCATCGGCATCGTCGCCTGAACGCCGCAGGCGGCTTCAGGCCGCGAGCATTTCTTCCACCCAAGCCGGAACCAGCGTGCTCGCCGGGCCGAGCCGGCTCTCGTCGAACCAGGCCGAGCCCTGGCTGCGCTCGAGATTGAGCTCCAGGGTGGCCGCACCGAGCGAGCGCGCATCGCGCACGAACCCGGCTGCCGGATAAACCGCGCCCGAGGTCCCGATCGAAACGAACAGGTCCGCGCTCCTCAGCGAAGCGTAGATCTCGTCCATCCGGTAGGGCATCTCGCCGAACCATACGACATCGGGCCGCAGGGCCCGCTCGCCGCACGCGGGGCACGGGGGGCGCCCGATCAGCGGCTCGCGCCACGGCGAGCGCACGCCGCAGGCGGTGCACCAGGCGTTGAGATGCTCGCCGTGCATGTGCAGCACGCGCCGCGCCCCGGCGCGCTCGTGCAGATCGTCGACGGTTTGCCTGACGCTCCGCAGCTCGCCCGGCCCA
>JBGSBH010000241.1:0-3538 GCA_041730635.1 Cypionkella sp. | reverse complement strand
GGCCAATCGGCGTCGAGCCGGGCGAGCGCGCGGTGCGCGGCGTTGGGCTGCTTGGTCTGGATCGCCGCGCGCCGCATGTCGTAGAAGCGCAGCACCAGATCGGGATCGCGGACGAAGGCTTCGGGCGTGGCCACGTCCTTCACCCGGTGCTGTTCCCACAGGCCCCCGGCCGAGCGGAACGTGTCGATCCCGCTCTCCGCGCTCACGCCCGCGCCGGTGAGGATGACGATGTTGCGTATGTCCGACATTTGCCCTCAAGTAGCGAAGCGATGGGGCAACAGGAACCGACCTCAAGTAGCGAAGCGATAGGGCAACAGGAACTCCAATGGCACGCATCGGCATCATCGGCAGCGAAGGGCGGATGGGCCAGGCGCTCGTCCGCGCGATCGGGGAGACCGGTCACCAGCTCGTCGGCGGGGTGGACCAGGGCGGCAACACCGCCGCGCGCGCCGAGGCGAGCGATGCCCTGGTCGATTTCACCGCGCCGGCGGCGCTGGAGACCAACCTTCACGCCGCGGTCGGAGCGGGCATTCCCATTCTCGTCGGCACCACCGGCCTCGAGGAGCATCACCGCGCGGCGATCGATTCGGCGGCGCTGGCGATCCCGGTGCTGCAGACGGGCAATACCTCGCTCGGGGTCACGCTGCTCGCGCATCTGGTGCGCGAGGCGACCGCGCGCCTGGGGCCCGAGTGGGACATCGAGGTGGTCGAGATGCACCACCGGATGAAGCGCGATGCACCGAGCGGGACTGCGATGCTGCTCGGCGAAGCGGCCGCCGCCGGGCGCGGGATTGCGCTCGCCGACCACGCCGAACGGGGTCGCGACGGGATCACCGGCCCGCGCGCCGAGGGGGCGATCGGTTTCGCGTCGCTGCGTGGCGGAACCGTGCCCGGCGAGCACAGCGTGATCCTCGCCGGCGAGCACGAGCGCCTGACGCTCGCTCACCAGGCCGAGGACCGCGCGATCTTCGCGCGCGGCGCGGTGCGCGGCGCGGCCTGGCTGATCGGGCGCGAGCCCGGCCGCTACACGATGGCGCAGGTGCTCGGCCTTTGAAACGCGAGGCGATTTTCGAGTTCTTCCGCCGCCTCGCCGAAGACAACCCTGCCCCCGAGACCGAGCTGGAATATGGCAACGCCTACCAGCTCGTCGTGGCGGTCGCGCTCTCGGCGCAGGCCACCGACACCGGTGTGAACAAGGCGACGAGGGCGCTATTCCGCTCGGTCGCGACCCCGCAGCAGATGGTCGAGCTGGGGGAGGAAGGCCTCAAGCAGCACATCCAGACCATCGGCCTGTTCAATACCAAGGCGAAGAACGTCATCGCCCTGTCCCAAATGCTGATCGACGAGTTCGGCGGCGAGGTGCCGGCGAGCCGCGAAGCGCTCGTCCGCCTGCCCGGCGTCGGGCGCAAGACCGCCAACGTGGTGCTCAATTGCTGGTTCGGGCAGGAGACCTTTGCGGTCGATACGCACATCTTCCGCGTCTGCAACCGCACCGGGCTGGCGCCGGGCAAGACGCCGGACGAGGTCGAGGCGACGCTCGAACGGCGGGTGCCGGCGCCGTTCCGCCTCGGCGCGCACCACTGGCTGATCCTCCACGGCCGCTACACCTGCAAGGCGCGCCTCCCCGAATGCTGGCGCTGCCCGGTGGTCGACCTGTGCGCGTTCAGGGAGAAAGTGCTGGAGCCTCCACGCTCGCGCCGTGGGGAAGATCGTTCGAATGGGCGCTGATCACCGTCGCGCAGACCAGGTCGCCGATCACGTTGATCACGGTCCGGCTCATGTCGAGAATGCGGTCGACCCCGAGGATCAGGCCGATCCCTTCGGGCGGTACGCCGACCCCGCCGAGGATCAGCGCGATCACCGGTAGCGAGCCCGAAGGCACGCCGGCGGTGCCGATCCCGGCGAGGATGCACACCAGCATCACGAACACCTGGTCGCTGAGCGAGAGCTCCACGCCGAAGAACTGGGCCAGGAACAGCACGGTCACCCCTTCGAACATGGCGGTGCCGTTCTGATTGGCGGTGGCTCCGATCGTCAGCACGAAGCGGGAGATGCGCGGCGGCAAGCGGAGCCGGGTTTCCGCCACCCGCAGCGCCGTCGGCAACGTGGCATTGGAGCTCGAGGTCGAGAACGCCATCACGCTCGCCTCGCGCGTCTCGCGGAAGAAGGCGATCGGGTTCCTCTTCGCGAGGAACGCCAGGATCAGCGGAAACACGCCGAACAGCTGCAGCCCGAGCGCCAGCAGCACGACGCCGACGAAGGCCGCCAGCTTGATCAGCATGTCCCAGCCGAACTGCGCGGCGAGATTGAACATGAAGCAGAACACCGCGATCGGAGCGAGCTGGATGACGAGGTTGATGAGCTTCATCGAGACCTCGAACACGCCCTCGAACGCCTGCTTCAGCGTCTGGGTGCGCGGGGTGTTGACCAGCAACAGGCCGATCCCGAAGAACAGCGCGAAGAACATCACCGCGAGGATATCGTTGTCGCCCATGGCGGAGACGATGTTCGACGGGATCAGCCCGATCACCGCGTCGACGCCGGTCTTGGCTTCGCTCGACCGTTCGAGGATGCCTTGCGCCCCCTCGCCGCCTTGCGCCAGCAGAGCCCGCGCTTCGCCGGGGTCGACACCGGCGCCCGGCTGGAAGAAGTTGGTCACCGCGATGCTGATCGCCACCGCGATCGACGACACCACGACGGTGTAGACCAGCGTTCGCATGCCGACCTTTTTGAGCGCCCGAACCTCGCCCATGTCGGCGATGCCCACGATCAGCGCGCTGACCAGCAGCGGGATCACCAGCATGAACAGCAGGCGGAGGAAAACCTGCCCGATCGGGTTGGTTACATAGGTGACGACCGTCGCCACCCACGCGGCATCGCGAGCGAAAGTGTAGGCGAGCAACCCGGCGACCAGCCCCAGCACGAAGCCGGCCATGATCCGCCACTGCAAACGGCTGTTATGCGATTCGGTGGTATCCTCGCGCGCGATCGCTTCGCCCGTCATGCGTCCCCTCCCCGGCGTTCTGCCAACCCGGCGCGGATAACGCGGGCGTAGATCCGCGCTAGCACTTCCAGGTCGTCCACCGCCACCGCTTCGTCGACCTTGTGCATCGTCGCGTTGACGAGGCCGAACTCGATCACCGGCGCGAGATCCTTGAGGAAGCGCGCGTCGCTGGTGCCCCCGGTGGTGGAGAGCTCGGGCCGCAGCCCGGTTTCCTCCTCGATCGCCTGGGCGACCAGCGCGGAGAACGCGCCCGGGGGGGTCAGGAACGCCTCGCCGCTCACCACCGCGCGCGCCGTGCCGCCGTGACTGGCCGCCACGGCGGCGACTCGTTCGGCGAGCCCGGCACCGGTGTGAAGCGCGTTGAAACGGATCGACAGCCGCGCGGCCGCCCTGGGCGGGATGACGTTGGTCGCAGGGTTGCCGCTCGACGAGGGGAGCGAGTGGTTCCAGCCGTCAAACCTCGAGGTGACCGATCTCGCGGTCGGCAACCCTGCGACCAACGTCATCCCGCCCAGGGCGGCCGCGCGGCTGTCG
>JBGSBH010000240.1:0-3497 GCA_041730635.1 Cypionkella sp. | reverse complement strand
CAGCATAATCACTGGCAGAATGTTTTGTCTTAAAATGCAGTTCAATATAGTTCTTTAAATTCTGAAGAATGAAAGGTTCTTTGGACTCCACAACTGTTTTTGATTGCTTAATTTGCAATTGTTCTTTAGCCGCGGCGCAGGAGACGACCACCGGGACCGATGTCGCCGCCAACGAGGACGAGGGCGGCATCGTCGTCACCGCCCGGCGGCGCGAGGAAACCCTGGTCGAAGTGCCGATCGCGGTGACCGCCTATACCGGGGAGGCGCTCGAGCAGGCGGGCGCGATCGACATCACCGACGTGGCCCAGACGACTCCGAATACCACGCTTGAGGCGAGCCGCGGGACCAACTCGACCCTCACCGCTTTCATCCGCGGCGTCGGCCAGCAGGATCCCGTCTCCGGCTTCGAGCAGGGCGTTGGCATCTATCTCGACGATGTCTATCTCAACCGCCCGCAGGCGGCGGTCGTCGACATTTACGACGTCGAGCGGATCGAGGTTCTGCGCGGGCCGCAGGGAACGCTCTACGGCCGCAACACCGTCGGCGGCGCGGTGAAGTATGTCACCCGCATGCTGCCGCAAGACCCCTCGCTCACCGTCCGCGCGACCTACGGGACCTATAATCAGCTCGACGGGGTGGTCAGCGGCTCGGCGCCCGTCGGCGATCTGGTGCGGCTCGGGGCGGCGGTCGCGCGGCTCACCCGCGACGGGTTCGGCACCAACCTCACCACCGGCGAGGAGAACTACAACAAGGACGTGTGGGCCGCGCGCGGGACGTTCGAGCTCGGCGGGTACGGCGCGCCGGTGCTGATCCGGGTGTCGGGCGATTACACCAAGGACGAAAGCAACGCCCGCGGCGGCCACCGGCTGTTCCCCGGCCTGCTGTCGAGTGCCCCGGTGCTCGCCAACGTCTACGATTCGCGCGGCGGGCTCAACGATCCCCAGCAGGACATCGAGGCCTACGGCCTCGCGATGAACGTCAAGATCGATCTCAGCGACGCGCTGACCTTCCGCTCGATCAGCGCCTGGCGGAAAGACGATACCGCCACGCCGATCGACTTCGACGCGCTGTCCGCGGTCGATGTCGACGTGCCCGGCATCTATCGCAACGAGCAGATCAGCCAGGAACTGCAGCTGCTCTACGACAGCGGGCCGCTTTCGGCGCTGTTCGGCTTCTATTACCTCGACGCCAAGGCCGACACGCTGTTCGACGTCCGGCTGTTCACCACCGTGGCCGGGCTCACCGCCTTCACCCAGGCGACCGTCGCCACCGAGACCTACGCGGTGTTCGCCGACGCGACCTTCGATTTCACCGATCAGCTCAGCCTGTCGCTCGGCGGCCGCTACACGTGGGATACGCGCACCGCGGACATCCTGCGGCAGAACTATGTCGGCGGCGGCTCGCCGGTGTTCGGCGGCGCGGGGGTACGCGCGGGCAATCCGGCGACCGATTTCACCGGCAGCCGCGAGTTCAAGAAGTTCACTCCGCGCGCTTCGCTGAGCTTCAAGCCGACGCCCGATCACAACCTCTACGCGAGCTTCAGCCAGGGGTTCAAGGGCGGCGGGTTCGACCCGCGCGGCGTCGGCATCAACGCGCCCGATCTCGACGGTAACGGCGTGCGTTCCGACGCCGAGATCGCCCAGTTCCTGAGCTTCGCGCCGGAGAAGGTCGACAGCTACGAGCTCGGCTACAAGGGCAACCTGATGGACGGCGCGGTCTATCTCGCGCTGGCCGGGTTCTACGCCGACTACACCGACGTGCAGATCCCCGGCTCGGTCGCGTGCAATGCCGGCGGCGTGCCGACTTTCTGCGGGGTCGTGTCGAACGCCGGCAAGGCGACCTTCAAGGGGTTCGAGCTCGAGACCACCGCGCGGCTCGGCCGCGACCTGATGGCGGCGGGCGACCGGCTGACCTTCGCCGGCTCGCTCGGCTACATCGACGCCCAGTACAAGCAGTTCGTCTCCAACATCGGCGGGGTGCCGACCGATGTGGCGGCCTTCCGCCGGGTGCAGAACACGCCCGAATGGACCGCCAGCGGGACGCTCGGCTACGTCACCCCGGTCGGCGCGGGCGACGTCGCCTTCAGCACCACGCTGGCCTACAAGTCGAAGACCTTCCAGGCCGAGATTCCCAATATCTACCTCGATCAGCCGGGCTACGCGCTGCTCGACGCGAACCTCGTCTACACCGCGCCCGAGCGCCGCTGGAGCCTGGGGGTCCACGGCCGCAACCTGACCGACAAGCAGTACATCGCCTCCGGCTATCCTTTCGCCCAGGCGAACCCGATCACCGGGGCAATTCCGCTCGGCGCGAACGGCTTCCCGCTGCCGGCGCTCGGCCGCGAGGGCACGCTGACGGCGTATTATGGCAACCCGCGCCAGGTATTCGTGACCGGCACCGTGCGTTTCTGAGCAGGCACACAAGCGACTGAAAACGCGCGGGCTTCAATCGCCCGGCAAGGGATGGTAGGGCCGCGGCGCCATGCGCCCTGCCATTCTCTTCCGCCTGTGGGCCGCCGTGCTCGCCGCGCTCGCACTTGCCTGGTCGCCCGCCGCCACGGCCAAGGTCACGCTCAGCTTCCACAGCTTCAACGGCTCAGTCCTCGGCGGGCGCTACCCCCACGCGTTCATCGTGCTCGAAGGGACCGAGGAGGCCACCGGCCGCCGGGTGAGCGAGAACTACGGCTTCAGCGCCAAGAGCGCGGGGCCGGCGGTGCTGAACGGCCCCGTCGCGCATATCGTGATGAGCGAGAAGGCGAAGTACATCACCACCACCAACCGGCATTTCACCGTCACGCTGTCGGATGCCGAATATCGCCAGATCGTCGCCGAAGTGGCCCGCTGGCGCGACGCGCCGGGCAAGTTCTACGATCTCGATACCCGCAACTGCATCCATTTCGTCGGGCGGATGGCGGAGCTCGCCGGGCTCAAGGTCAGCTATCCCAAGGCGATGCTGCGGCGGCCCAAGATGTGGCTCAACCACGTCGCCGCGCTCAATCCCGGGCTGCGCGCGCGCCCGTTGTAGCGGATAAGCGCCGCCCCCGGCTTGCCCGGAGCGGGCGGAGAGGGGATTCAGCCAGAATGGCGATTCTTTCCGACCGCTGGATCCGCGAGGCAGCGACTACCCGCGGGATGATCGAGCCCTTCGTCGAGGCACAGCGGCGCGAGGGGTGCATCTCCTACGGCCTGTCGTCGTACGGCTACGACGCGCGGGTGGCGGACGAGTTCAAGATTTTCACCAACGTCGATTCGGCGGTGGTCGACCCCAAGGACTTCGCCGCCAACTCGTTCGTCGATCGCCGGACCGACGTCTGCGTGATCCCGCCCAACTCGTTCGCGCTCGCGCGCACGGTCGAGTATTTCCGCGTGCCAGAAGACGTGCTGGTGATCTGCCTCGGCAAGAGCACCTACGCGCGGTGCGGGATCATCGTCAACGTGACCCCGCTCGAGCCGGGGTGGGAAGGGCACGTGACGCTCGAGTTCTCGAACACCACCCCG
>JBGSBH010000239.1:0-3626 GCA_041730635.1 Cypionkella sp. | reverse complement strand
GTGCATATAGCGCACGCGCACGCCCTGCTCGTGCATGAACTCGGTCAGGTCCTCGGCCATGCGCTTGGTGAGGGTGGTGACGAGCGTGCGATAACCCTTTGCGGCTGTCGCCTTGCACTCGGCAATGCAGTCCTGCACCTGGTCTTCCACCGGGCGGATCTCAACCGGCGGGTCGATCAGGCCGGTGGGGCGGATCACCTGTTCGGCGAACACGCCGCCGGTCTGCTCCATCTCCCACGCGCCCGGCGTCGCCGAGACATAGGTCGTCTGCGGGCGCATCGCGTCCCATTCGTTGAAGCGCAGTGGGCGGTTATCGATGCAGCTCGGCAGGCGGAAGCCATATTCGGCGAGCGTGATCTTGCGCCGGTGGTCGCCGCGCGCCATCGCGCCGATCTGCGGCACCGTCTGATGGCTTTCGTCGACGAACAGCAGCGCGTTGTCGGGGAGGTATTCGAACAGCGTCGGCGGGGGTTCGCCCGGCAGGCGCCCGGTGAGGAAGCGGCTGTAGTTCTCGATTCCCGCGCACGAGCCGGTGGCGGCGATCATCTCGAGGTCGAAGTTGGTCCGCTGCTCGAGCCGCTGGGCTTCGAGCAACCGCCCTTCGGCGTGCAGTTCCTTCAGCCGCTCCTCGAGCTCGAACCTGATCGCCGCGCTCGCCTGCTTCATCGTCGGGCCGGGCGTGACGTAGTGCGAGTTGGCGTAGACCCGCACCGAGTTGAGGCTCGCGCCCTTCTGCCCCGTCAGCGGGTCGAATTCGGAAATCTCCTCGATCTCGTCGCCGAAGAAGCTCACCCGCCAGGCCATGTCCTCGTAGTGGCTGGGGAAGATCTCCAGGCTGTCGCCGCGCACGCGGAAGTTGCCGCGCTGGAACGCGGCGTCGTTGCGCTTGTACTGCAGCGCGACAAGCTTGCGGATGATCTCGCGCTGGTCGGCGCTTTCGCCCTTCTTGAGGTCGAAGATCATCGCCGAGTAGGTCTCGACCGAGCCGATGCCGTAGAGGCAGCTTACCGAGGCGACGATGATCACGTCGTCGCGTTCGAGCAGCGCGCGGGTGGCCGAGTGGCGCATCCGGTCGATCGCCTCGTTCACCGAGCTTTCCTTCTCGATGTAGGTGTCCGACCGGGGGACGTAGGCCTCGGGCTGGTAGTAGTCGTAGTAGCTGACGAAGTACTCGACCGCGTTGTTCGGGAAGAAGCTCCTGAACTCGCCGTAGAGCTGCGCGGCGAGGATCTTGTTGGGCGCGAGCACCAGCGCGGGGCGCTGCAGCTCCTCGATCACCTTGGCCATCGTGAAGGTCTTGCCGCTGCCGGTCACGCCGAGCAGCACCTGGGTGCGCTCCCCGTCGCGCGCCGATGCGACGAGCTCGGCGATCGCGCCGGGCTGGTCGCCCGCCGGCTGATAGTCGCTGACCAGCTCGAACCGCCGCCCGCCCATCGATTTTTCGGGGCGGACCGGCTTGTGGGGGACGAATTTCTCGGACGTGTCGGGCTCTTCCAGCCCGCGGCGGATGACGAGTTCGGCCATATATCGGGATATGGACGCGGATGCCGCTTTGTTCCAGCCTCGCACGGTGCCGCGCTCACCGGCGACAGCGAAACGTCCCTGTGCGATATGCGTTGAAAGCGCAGGCAGCAGCGAGGCGCGCGTGGCCCCACGGTTCGACTATCGCCGGATCGCCGGAGCGCGCGAGGCGCTGAGGCACCGTGTCGCGCTGGCCCGCGAGGAATGCCCGGACGGCGTGGCCGGGCCGCCGCTGCGGCGGCTCGCGGGCGAGCTCGAATGGGTGATCGAGCCGCTGCGCCGCGCCGCCCGGCCGCGCGCGGCGGTCGCGCCGGCGCGCCGCCCCCGCACGGTCATGCTGCTCCCCGGCTTCGCCACCCATCCGGTGCGGATGCGCTACATGGCGCGGCAGCTCGAGGCGGCGGGGCACCGGGTCAAGCGCTGGGGGCTCGGCTTCAACTGGGGGCCGACGGCGGACAACGTCGCCCGGCTCGAACAGCGGCTCGGCGACCTCGCCCGGCGCCACGGCGAACCGGTCGCGCTGGTCGGCTGGAGCCTCGGCGGGCTGTTCGCGCGCGAGCTGGCCAAGCGCCAGCCGGACAGCGTTGCCAAAGTCGTCACGATGGGCTCGCCGTTTTCCTGGAGCCCGCGGGCGAACAACGTCTGGCGCGCCTACCATTTCATCGCCGGCCACCGGGTGGAAGAACCGCCGATCGAGATCGAGCTCGCCGCCAAGCCCCCGGTGGAGACGATCGCGCTGTGGAGCCCGCGCGACGGGATCGTCCACCCGCGCGCGGCGCGCGGCCGGGCCGGCGAGCGCGACCGCGCGGTGGCGCTGCGCTGCACCCACATGGGCTTCGCCTACGATCCCCAGGTGATCGCCGCGGTCTTGCGCGAGCTCGACCGCGAGTGAGCGCAACTTTCGTTGCTGCAATTCGCGCGCGCCGCATTAACAAGCGGCCATGGGGCCAGTGAGCGGCGGCGCCGCACCATTCGACGAGATGCGCGCGCCCGACGGCGGGGTGCGCGAAGCCTACGCCGGGTATGCCGCCTGGTTCGACGAGCAGGACCGCGACTGGCTGCGGCGCAAGGATCGCGAGGCGGAAGGCGTCTTCCGCCGCACCGGGATCACCTTCAACGTCTATGGCGAGGACGCGGCCGAGGAGCGGCTGATCCCGTTCGACATGGTGCCGCGGATTGTCTCGGCCGGCGAGTGGCGGCGGCTCACCCGCGGGATCGAGCAGCGGGTGCGCGCGCTCAACGCGTTCATCCACGATCTCTACCACCGGCAGGAGATCATCCGCGCGGGCCGCCTGCCCGAGCGGCTGCTGCAGGGCAACGCGGCCTGGTTGCCCGAGATGGTCGGCTTCACCCCGCCGGGCGGGGTCTACACCCACATCGTCGGGATCGACCTCGTGCGCACCGGGCCCGACGATTTCTTCGTGCTGGAAGACAATGCCCGCACGCCCAGCGGGGTCTCGTACATGCTCGAGAACCGCGAGACGATGATGGCGATGTTCCCCGAGCTGTTCACCCGGGTGGGGGTCGAGACCGTCAGCGACTACCCGCGCAAGCTCGCCCGCAGCCTCGCCGCCTGCGCGCCGGTGCGCACGCAGGGCAAGCCGCCGGTCGCGGTGCTGGCGCCGGGGATCTACAACAGCGCCTATTTCGAGCACGCCTTCCTCGCCGACCAGATGGGCGCCGAGCTGGTCGAGGGGAGCGATCTCAGGGTGGTGGGCGGCCGGGTGGCGATGCGCACCACCGGCGGCTACGAGCCGATCGACGTGCTCTATCGCCGGGTCGACGACGAGTTCCTCGATCCCTTGAGCTTCAACCCCGAAAGCGTGCTCGGCGTGCCGGGCATCATGGACGTTTACCGCAGCGGCGGGATCACCATCGCCAACGCGCCGGGCACCGGCATCGCCGACGACAAGGCGATCTATTCGTTCATGCCGGAGATCGTCGAATTCTACACCGGCGAGAAGCCGCTGCTGCCCAACGTCGAGACCTTCCGCTGTGCCGATGCCGACATCCTGTTCCAGGAAAAGCTGGGCTTTGACAGCTTCTCTTACAGCTCTACCGCGCCCAATCCACAGACCGGCGTTATCGTGTCAGACCAGACCAAT
>JBGSBH010000238.1:0-3630 GCA_041730635.1 Cypionkella sp. | reverse complement strand
TGCGCCTCGGCGAGCAGGGTCACCGCGGCGTTCATCCCGGTCTCGAACACTTCCACCGTGTTGCGCAACTTGGCGTACTTGCCGTCGTGCGCGAGGTACGGGCCGTAGCGGCCGATGCTGGCGACGATCGGCTGGCCGCTCTCGGGGTGCGTGCCGATCTCGCGCGGCAGGCTGAGCAACTTCAGCGCCCATTCGAGGTCGAAGTCCGGCAAGTCCTTGGGGATCGAGGCGCGCTTCGCGTCCTTGCCCTCGCCGAGCTCGACGTAAGGCCCGAAGCGCCCGGTCTTGCGCACGACTTCGAGACCGGTCGCCGGGTCCTTGCCCATCGCCCCGTCCTCGCCGCCGCCCTCGCCGCCGCCCGGCGAGGCGAACTGGCGGGTGTACTTGCATTCGGGATAGTTGGAACACGCGATGAACGCGCCGAACTTGCCGCCGCGCAAGGCGAGCCGGCCCCCGGCGCGCCCTTCGGCGACGCAAGTCTGGCATTCGCGCGGGTCGTGGCCATCGGCACGCGGCGGGAACAGGTAATCGCCGAGATACTCGTCGAGCGCCTCGGTCACCTCGGAAGGTTTGCGCTCCATGACCTCGTCGGTCTTCGGCTTGAAGTCGCGCCAGAACTGGCGCAGCAGCTCCTTCCAGTCCTCCTTGCCGTCGGAAACGATATCGAGCTCGTCCTCCATCCCGGCGGTGAAATCGTAGGCGACGTAGCGCGGGAAGAACCGCTCGAGGAACGCGGTCAGCAGCCGCCCGCTCTCCTCGGCGAAGAAGCGGTTCTTCTCCATCCGCACGTATTCGCGGTCGCGCAGCGTCTGGATGGTCGAAGCGTACGTCGAGGGGCGCCCGATGCCGAGCTCCTCCAGCCGCTTGACCAGGCTCGCCTCAGAAAAGCGCGGCGGCGGCTGGGTGAAGTGCTGATTCGCATCGACCCCCGTCTTGGCCGGGGTGTCGCCCTGGCGCAGGATCGGCAGCAGGCCCTCCTCGTCGTCCTCGCCCTTGATGTCGCGCCCTTCCTCGTAGACCGCGAGGAAGCCGGGAAATTTCACCACCTGCCCGGTGGCCCGCAGCTCGTGCCGGCCGGTCGGATCGCGCAAGGTGACGGTCGTCCGCTCGAGGCTGGCGGCAGCCATCTGGCTCGCCAGCGCGCGCTTGAAGATAAGGTCGTAAAGCCGCGCTTCGTCGCCCTGCCCGGCGCGATCGCGCGAGAAGTCGGTCGGCCGGATCGCCTCGTGGGCTTCCTGCGCGTTCTTCGCCTTGGTCTGGTAGATGCGGGGTTTCTCGGGAAGGTAATGACCGCTGAACCGGTCGCTGATCGCCTTGCGCGCCGCGCTGATCGCGCTCGCGTCCATCTGCACCCCGTCGGTGCGCATGTAGGTGATCGCGCCCGCCTCGTAGAGCGTCTGCGCCAGCCGCATCGTGTGGCTCGCCGAATAGCCGAGCTTGCGCGCCGCCTCCTGCTGCAGCGTCGAGGTGGTGAACGGCGGCGCCGGGTGGCGCTTCAATGGCTTGGTGTCGACTTCCTCGACCGTGAAGCGGGCTTCCTCGACCGCTCGCCGCGCGGCCTCGGCGCTCGCTTGGTTGCCCAGCGACAGCCGCTCGAGCTTCTTGCCGTCGTACGTCACCAGCCGCGCGTCGAACGCCGTGCCGTCGTGCAGCAGGTGCGCGACGACCGACCAGTATTCCTGCGCGGTGAAGGCTTCGATCTCGCGCTCGCGCTCGACGATCAGCCGCAGCGCGACCGACTGCACCCGCCCCGCGCTCTTCGCGCCCGGCAGCCGCCGCCACAGCACCGGCGACAGCGTGAAACCGTAGAGATAGTCGAGCGCGCGGCGGGCGAGGTAGGCGTCAATCAGGTCCTGATCGAGCTCGCGCGGCCTGGCCATCGCCTCGGTCACCGCGGGCTTGGTAATGGCGTTGAAGGTCACCCGCTCGACCTCGGCGGGCAGCGCCTTCTTCTTGGCCAAGAGGTCGCGCACGTGCCAGCTGATCGCCTCGCCCTCACGATCAGGGTCCGTCGCGAGGATCAGCCGGTCGGCCTTCTTGGCGAGGTCGGCGATGTCCTTCACCCGGCCCTGCTTGTCGCGGTAGACTTCCCAATCCATCGCGAAGTCTTCCTCGGGCCGCACGCTGCCGTCCTTGGGCGGCAGGTCGCGGACGTGGCCGTAGGAGGCGAGGACCTTGTAGTCGTTGCCAAGGTACTTCTCGATGGTGCGCGCCTTGGCGGGCGATTCGACGATGACGAGCTGCATGGGTGTGGGGCGGATCC
Source organism: Cypionkella sp. (assembly GCA_041730635.1). Lineage (GTDB taxonomy): Bacteria > Pseudomonadota > Alphaproteobacteria > Sphingomonadales > Sphingomonadaceae > Tsuneonella. Next base: position 1,367 of record JBGSBH010000238.1, on the reverse strand, counting down.
TTACGCGTATACGTACGCGCGAGGGTGGCGGGGCGCGCCGCGGCGCGTCAAGCGGGCGCTTCCCCGATGGCAACCAGCGCTGCTAGGGACGCTCTCCATGACGATCGCGGACCCGCGGGTGGATCAGGCCTTGCAGCGCTTCCAGGCCGGGCGCCAGGGCGAAGCCGTGCTGGCGCTCAACCAGCTCGGCGCCGCCGGGCATGGCGAGGCGCTGCGCATCCTCGGCGAATTGCGCTGGTCGGGGCAGTTCCAGCCCAGCCCGGCGGCAGGGCGCGAGCTGTTCGCCAAGGCCGCCCAGGCGGGTGACCGGCAGGCGCATTACTACGTCACCAACCTCATGGGCAGCGGCATCGCCGGCCCGCGCGACTGGCCCGGCGCGCTGGAGCGGCTCGAGCGCGAGGCGCGCGGCGATCCGGCGCGGGCCAAGGCGGCGAAGCTGCTCGCGGCGATGAAGCTCGACGGCGAGGGCAACCCGCGCGATGTCTCGACCGGCGAGATCGTCAGCGAAACGCCGCACGTGACGCGCCACCAGCGCCTTTTCGGCGATGGCGAGTGCGCTTACGTGCTCGCCGCCGCCAGGCCGGGTTACGGCCCCTCGATCGTCTACGACAGCCAGCGTCGGCTGGTGCGCGACCCGATCCGCACGTCGGAGGGCTCGACGCTGCACTGGCTGATCGAAGATCCCGCGCTCCACGCGCTCAACCGGCGCATCGCCGCCGCCAGCGGGAGCGACGCCGACCAGGGCGAGGCGGCCCAGGTGCTGCGCTATGCCGCCGGCCAGGAGTACAAGGCGCACTTCGATGCCGTGCCGGGCGCCGACAACCAGCGCTATCTGACCGCGCTGGTCTGGCTCAACCACGACTATCGCGGCGGGGAGACCGCATTCCTGCGCACCGGGCTCGAGCTCAAGGGCAAGCGGGGCGACGCGATCGTGTTCCGCAATGCCCTGCCCGACGGCAGCATGGACCCGCTGACCGAGCATGCCGGACGCCCGGTCAGCAAGGGCACCAAGTATCTCTACAGCCGGTGGATCAGGGCAAGCCGCTGGGTGCCCTAGCGCCGCTGGCGCCGGCGCGAGCCGCCCGATCCGCCCTCAGGCGGCGAGACTGACCCTGCCGCCGGCGTGCCGCACCAGCCGGCCGGCGATCTCGAGCTCGAGCAGCGCCATCTGCACCGCCGCCGGCGCCTCGCCCGACTGGCGGATCAACTCGTCGACCGCGACCGGCGCGGTGGTGAGCAGCGCGGTGACGTCGGCCGGCTCCGCGCTCGCGAGCTCGTCGTCGGCGAAGGCGTAGCCGTCCGCCGCCTCGCGGAAGCTCGAGCGCGGCGTGCCGTCGAAGCCCGAGAGCAGCTCGATCACGACGTCG